>NZ_CP043627.1:557500-602500 GCF_016804325.1 Methylobacterium aquaticum | reverse complement strand
CCAGAACACGCCCTGGATGTCGATGCCCTTCAGGAGGGCCAGGTTCAGCGGAATCTTCGGGATCTCGCCGGCTGCGAAGCCGACGACCAGGAAACGTCCCTTCCAGTTGAGCGAGCGCAGGGCCGGCTCGGAATAGGCGCCGCCGACCGGATCGTAGACGACGTCGATGCCGGCGTCGCCGCCGAGCCGCTTCAGTCCATCGCGCAGCGGTTCCTGGCTGTAGTCCAGGGTCAGGTCGGCGCCATGCGCCTTGGCGAGGTCGAGTTTTTCCGCCGAGGAGGCGCAGGCGATCACCCGCGCGCCCATCGCGTGGCCGAGCTCCACCGCCGCCAGCCCGACGCCGCCGGTGGCGCCGAGCACCACCAGGGTCTCGCCGGGCTGGAGATTCGCCCGGTCCTGGAGCGCATGCAGCGAGGTGCCGTAGGTGACTGAGAGGCCCGCCGCCTGCTCGTCGCTGACGCCGTCCGGCACCCGGGTCAGGCCGGAGACCGGCGCCACGACCCGTTCCCGGCAGGCGCCGTAGCCGAGATGGACGATGACCCGCTCGCCGACCCGGAAGGCCTCGACGCCGGACCCGAGCGCCTCGATCACCCCGCAGGCCTCGGCGCCCGGGGAGAAGGGGAGGTCCGGCTTCACCTGGTAGCGGCCGGCGATGATCAGCGTGTCGAAGAAGTTGAGCGCCGCGACGCTCACCCGCACCAGGGCCTCGCCCGGGCCGGGCACCGGATCCGGCACGTCCTCGATCACCAGGTCTTCCGGCCCGCCGAGCGCCTTGCACAGGAGTGCCTTCATCGCCACCGATCCTCCCCGCCGCACGCCGGCGGCCTGGCATCGAGTGGTGAGCCAGGCCGGGCCCGCTGGCAAGCCGACCTTCGCGTGAGATCGTGAGCGTCAGCGGCGCTCGTACGTGCCGACGAGCAGTCCCTTGGCGAGCACGTGGCCATGCATGCCCTCGAGGAGGGTGCTGCGGCCGGGAACGCCGTCGAGCCCGAGATGCCGGTTGAGGGCGTAGAGCTGGAACAGGTAGCGGTGCGGGCCGTGGCCGGTCGGCGGGTCGGGCGGCAGATAGCCGGTCTTGAGGAAGGAATTCTTCCCGATCTCCTCCACCGTGCCGCCCGAACCCGGGCTCGCCAGCGCGCCCTCGGCAAGGCCCTCGCTCGCGGGGTCGAGGTCCCAGGCGATGGCATGGACGATCGGCTTCGGGGTCGGGCTGTCGGCATCCTCCACCAGCAGCACCAGGGCTGCGGTGCCGGCCGGGATCCCGCTCCAGGCGAGCGGCGGCGAGAGCTTGGCCCCGTCCTGGGTGAAGCGGACCGGCAGCGCCGCCCCGTCCGGGAAGGCCGGGCTCGTCACCCGGAGGGCGACGGGCGCGCCGTCGAACTCCGCGTGGTAGGCGGTCTTCTCGATGCCGGCCCTCAAGCCCGACAAGGCCTCGCCCACGGCGTGGGGAATTTTTTCGAGCATGGACGCGTCTCCTCGTGTCCTGGCGACAACCGGGAGGGACGGGTCGGGGTTGCCCCGGTCAGCCGCGCGGTCTCTCGGCCGCGATCATATAGTTGACGGCGGTGTCGCGGGCGACGCTCCAGCGGGTGGTGAGCGGGTTGAACACCACGCCGGTCGTATCCGTGACCGATAGGCCGCCGCCCTCGACGGCGTCGCGCAGCTCGTCCGGGGTGACGAATTTCTCCCAGTCGTGGGTGCCCTTCGGCAGCCAGCCGAGAACGTATTCCGCCCCCACGATGGCGAGCGCGAAGGAGCGCATCGTCCGGTTGATGGTGGCGGCGAAGAGCAGGCCGCCGGGCTTCACGGCCTGGCAGGCCGTCCGCACGAAGGCCGGCATGTCGGTGACGTGCTCGACCACCTCCATGGCGCAGACCACGTCGAACCGCTCGCCCGCAGCCACCACCGCCTCGATCGTCTCGGCTCGGTAGCGAACCGGCACGCCGGCCGCGTCGGCATGGGCTTGCGCGACCTTCACGTTCGTCACCGCCGGGTCGAGCCCGGTCACCTCGGCGCCCAGCCGCGCCAGCGGCTCCGACAGGACGCCGCCGCCGCAGCCGACATCGACGAGGGTCAGCCCCGCGAGGGGGGTGGGCGCGAGCGGGTCGCGGCCGAAATGGCGGCAGGCCGTGTCGCGGATATAGGTCAGGCGCACCGGGTTGAAGCGGTGCAGCACCCGCATCGGCCCGGCCTCGTCCCACCAGGTCGCGGCGAGGCGATCGAAGCGGGCGACCTCGTCGCGGTCGATCGAGGGTCCGGTCGGTTCGCTCATCGGGACCAGGCTTTCGTGCGGGGATAAGGAATTCATCTCGATCGTCGAGGTAGCGCAGCCGCCGCCCAGGGCCAACCGCCCTGAGACGTCATGCGCCGGACCGGCGCCTGCGGCCACAAGATTGACACCGCCCCGGACCGCTTGTACCCGCCGGACGCCTGCGGCTTCGCGCTGCGGCACACAGAGAACATTGTTCGATCGGATCCCCATGCCCCGCCTGGTGATGAAATTCGGCGGCACCTCCGTCGCCACGGTCGACCGCATCCGCAACGTCGCCCGCCACGTCGCCCGCGAGGTGCGGGCCGGCTACGAGGTCGCGGTCGTCGTCTCGGCGATGTCCGGCAAGACCAACGAGCTGGTGGCCTGGTGCAAGGACGCCTCGGCGCTCTACGCCCAGTCCGAGTACGACGCGGTCGTGGCCTCCGGCGAGCAGGTCACCTCGGGCCTCCTCGCCATCGTGCTCGCCGAGATGGGCCTCAAGGCCCGCTCCTGGCAGGGCTGGCAGATCCCGATCGAGACCTCCGACCAGCACGGCTCGGCCCGGATCCAGGCCATCGACGGCGCCCGCCTCGATGCCGGATTCAAGCGCGGCGAGGTCGCGGTGATCGCCGGCTTCCAGGGCATCCATGCCGAGACCGGCCGCCTGACCACCCTCGGCCGCGGCGGCTCCGACACCAGCGCGGTCGCGGTCGCCGCGGCGATCGGCGCCGAGCGCTGCGACATCTACACCGACGTCGACGGCGTCTACACCACCGACCCCGGGTGGTGCCGAAGGCCCAGCGCCTCGAACGGGTCGCCTTCGAGGAGATGCTGGAGATGGCATCGCTGGGGGCCAAGGTGCTCCAGGTGCGCTCGGTCGAGCTCGCCATGGTGCACCGGGTGCCGACCACCGTGCGCTCCTCCTTCGACGACCCCGACGACGCCCGCCCCGGCACCCTCATCTGCGACGAGGACGATATCGTGGAACAGCAGATCATCACGGGCATCGCCTTCTCGAAGGACGAGGCGCAGATCACGCTTCGCCGGGTGAAGGACAAGCCCGGCATCGCCGCCGCCATCTTCGGCCCCCTGGCGGATGCCAACATCAACGTCGACATGATCATCCAGGTCGTGTCCGGCGACGGCGCGGCCACCGACATGACCTTCACGGTCCCGGCGGCCGATTACGAGCGCGCCCGCGCGATCCTCGACGCGCAAAGCGGCACGGTCGAGTTCGAGCGGCTCGAGGGCGCCACCGACGTGGTCAAGGTCTCGGCGATCGGCATCGGCATGCGCAGCCATGCCGGCGTCGCCGCCAAGGCGTTCCGGGCGCTCGCCGAGAAGGGCATCAACATCCGGGCGATCACCACCTCCGAGATCAAGTTCTCGGTGCTCATCGACGCCGCCTATACCGAGCTCGCCGTGCGCACGCTCCACTCGCTCTACGGCCTCGACAAGGCCTGATCGCGCTACGGGCCCCTTTGGCCCGATACCGGTGCGCCCCGTCCGCGATGCATCGCGGGCGGGGCGTTCGCTTTTTCGGCCCCGGCATCCCCTGGCGGGAAACGTCTCCCCCGATGGACGCTTGCCCGCCGGGCGCCGGACTCGCTATACGGCGGTAACGGGGCCGATGCGTCAGGCCCGCGCAGGCTCGGCCTCACGGTTGCGCCACGCGGGGCCCGGCTCGCCAAAGGGTGGAACACGACACGATGCCCGCAGCGCCTGGAGGCCCGCGCCTGCTACTGCGCCGCCTTCGCGAGGCCATGGCGGAGCCGGTCGGCCCGCAGGCGCGCCTCGACCGCATCGTCGTCCTGATCGCGTCCAACATGGTCGCGGAGGTCTGCTCGGTCTACGTCCTGCGCGACGACGGCAACCTCGAGCTCTTCGCCACCGAGGGCCTGAATCGCGAGGCGGTGCATCTCACCACCATGCGGGCCGGCGAGGGCCTGGTCGGCCTGATCGCCGCCACCGCCGAGCCGCTGTCGCTCTCCGACGCCCAGTCGCACCCGGCCTTCTCCTATCGCCCGGAGACCGGCGAGGAGGTCTACCACGCCTTCCTGGGCGTGCCGCTGCTGCGGGCCGGCAACACGCTGGGCGTGCTGGTAGTGCAGAACCGCACCTACCGGGTCTATTCCGAGGAGGAGATCGAGGCGCTCCAGACCACCGCCATGGTGCTGGCGGAGATGCTCGCCTCCGGCGAGTTGCAGGCGCTCTCGCCCGGCACGGTCAGCGCCTCGCGCCGGTCGCTGAGCCAGTGCGGCGTGGCGCTCGCCGACGGCGTGGGCCTCGGCCACGTCGTGCTGCACGAGCCGCGCATCGTGGTGCGCAACCTGATCGCCGAGAATGTCGAGCGCGAGGCCTCGCGCCTCGACACCGCCATCGCGGAGGTGCGCGCGGCGATCGACGATCTCGTCGAGCGCGGCGACGTGGCCGGCGCCGGCGAGCACCGGGAGGTGCTCGAGACCGTCCGGATGTTCGCCCACGACCAGGGCTGGCTGCGGCGGATGCGCGAGGCGGTGCTGTCGGGCCTCACCGCGGAAGCCGCGGTGGAGCGGGTGCAGTCGGACAACCGCGCCCGAATGCTGCGCCAGAGCGATCCCTACCTGCGCGAGCGCCTGCACGACCTCGACGACCTCGCCAACCGGCTGCTGCGCCAGCTCGTCGGCCGCCCGATCGGCGGGCAGGAGGCGATGCCCGAGAACGCCATCCTGGTGGCCCGCTCGATGGGCCCGGCGGCGCTGCTCGACTACGACCGCTCGCGCCTGCGCGGCGTCGTGCTGGAGGAGGGCGGGCCGACGAGCCACATCGCCATCGTGGCCCGGGCCCTGGGCATCCCGGCGGTGGGCGAGGTGGCGAACGCCACGGCGCTCGTCGAGAGCGGCGACGCCATCATCGTCGACGGCGGCACCGGCGAGATCCAGATCCGGCCGGGACCCGAGATCGAGGCGGCCTATGCCGAGAAGGCCCGGCTCCGGGCCCGGCGGCAGGAGCAGTACCGGGCGCTGCGCGACGTGCCGGCGGTCACCCGCGACGGCGTCGCGGTCGGGCTGCAGCTCAATGCCGGCCTCATCGTCGACCTGTCGCATCTGGGCGAGACCGGGGCCGAGGGCGTCGGGCTGTTTCGCACCGAGTTGCAGTTCATGGTCGCCGAGCGGATGCCGTCGGCGGCCGAGCAGCAGGTCCTGTACGAGGCGGTGTTCGACGCCGTCGGCGACCTTCCGGTCACGATCCGGACCCTCGACATCGGCGGCGACAAGGTGCTGCCCTACATGAAGGCGCTGGAGGAGGAGAACCCGGCCCTCGGCTGGCGGGCGATCCGCATCGGCCTCGACCGGCCGGGCCTCCTGCGCATGCAGCTGCGGGCCCTCCTCAAGGCCGCCCGCGGGCGGCCGCTCAAGATCATGTTCCCGATGGTCGCCACCGTCGAGGAATTCGTCCAGGCGAGGGGGATCGTCGAGCGCGAGAAGGCGCATCTCACCCGCCACGGCCACCCGCTGCCGGCGGATTGCCGCCTCGGCGTGATGGTCGAGGTACCCTCGCTCCTGTTCCAGATGGACGAGATCGCGGCGGAAGCCGATTTCCTCTCGGTCGGCTCGAACGACCTGATGCAGTTCCTGTTCGCGGTCGACCGCGAGAATCGCCAGGTCGCCAACCGCTTCGACCCGTTGAGCGCCGCGGCGCTCCGCGCCTTCCGGCTGATCGCCGAGCGGGCCAACGCCGCCGGCACCCCGGCCACGGTCTGCGGCGAGATCGGCGGGCGGCCGCTCGAGGCGATGGCGCTGATCGGGCTCGGTTTCCGTGCCCTCTCGATGTCGCCGGCCTCGATCGGCCCGGTCAAGGCGATGGTGCTGGGGATCGATGCCGGCGCGGTGGCGGCGTTCCTGGAGCGGGAACTGGCGCGGACCAAGGACGGGGCGTCTCTGCGGCCGGCGCTGGCGGCGTTCGCCGAGGAGCACGGCGTGCCCGTCTGACGGGCCGGTGCCGGACCCCTTGCGCCGAGCGGAGAGCCGCCCGTCCGCGCGATTCCGATGACGTCCGGCGTGCCGTCTCGGGCTCTCCTGCCGGGTCAGAGCCCGGGAGTGCCGGCGTCTTGCGTCCGGAATGCCGATCCTCGCGACGCGGTTCGACGGGCTGCCGCAGAGGCGACGTTCTCCGCATCGGTCCGGACTCCGCCGTCGCGGCCCCGGAACGATGCAGGCGGGTTGGAAAACCAGGATATCGATCGAAACAAACTTTGCCGAGAATCCAATCGGCGGCTCCGTGATGCGGGTTTCTTCTTCCCTCGGAGCTTGTTCGAGCGATTGCCCTGATTCGACATGCCAGGCAAACTCCCCCGATGTCGTCCCGGGTTCCGCTGTCGCGGCTCCGGGATGACATCGAGGCTGTCGGTCCGGTCGACGGACCCGTCAGGCCTCGCCCCGTTCCGCCGCGTCCTTGGCCGCCTCCAGCAGGAACTGGCCGACATACAGGTCCTGGAGCGCGATGCCGGAGCTGTCGAAGACCGTGATGTCCTCGGGCGACAAGCGGCTGGGGCAGCGGCCCTCGAGGACCGCGCCGATCGGCGAGAGGACCAGCGCGCCGCTCTCGATCCGCTCGCGGACGTGCTGGAACTCGCCGATCTCGACCGATTGCGAGGGCAGGTCGCAGAACAGGCGCGCGGTCTCGTGGAGCTCCACCGGCAATTCGTGCTTGCCGCGGGCATCCGAGCCCATGCCGGCGACGTGCGTGCCGGGCCGCACCCAGGCCGCCTCGAAGAGCGGTGCGCGCGAGGGCGTGGCGGTGACGATCACGTCGGCGGCGCGGCAGGCCTCCTCCGGCGAGGAGGGCGAGACCTCGAGGTCGACGCCGTGGTCCTTCAGCCGCTTGGCGAAGCCTTCGGCCTTCTGCCGCTCGCGGGCGACGACGTGGACGCGCGTGAGCGGCAGGATGCGGGCGAGCGCTCCGACCTCGTAGAGGGCCTGGTTGCCGGCCCCGAAGATCGCCAGAGTCCGGCTGTCGGGCCGGGCCAGGGCCTGGGCCGCCACCGCGTTGGCGGCGGCGGTGCGGTAGGCGTTGGCGGCGGCGGCCTCGACCACCGCGCCGATCCGCCCGCAATCCTGGTCGATCAGCAGGATCGTCGAGTTGTGGCGCGGCAGGCCGCGGGCGGGGTTGTTGTGCCAGAACGCCCCGACCTTGAGGCCGGCGAGTTCCGCGGTCGAGCCCGACTTGATCGAGAAGGTGTCGCGCGGGTCCGAGGCCCGGGCGATCACCGCCGGGAAGACGGTGGCCGTGTCGGAGGCCGCCGCCACCAGCGCCCGCCGCACGGGCTCGAACGCCGCCGCGTGCGAGATCAGGCGGGAGGAGAGGGATTCGGGAATGAACGTGGCCATGGATCGTTCCTGCTACCGGTAGAAGCCCAGGATGGCCTTGGTCTCGAGGTATTCCTCGAGGCCCTCGCGGCCGTATTCCCGGCCGTTGCCCGAGCGCTTGTAGCCGCCGAACGGGGCGTGCGGGTCCCAGTCGGGGGCGTTGAGGTGGACCTGGCCGGCCCTGATCTGCCGCGCCACCGCCCGGACCTGCTCCATGTCGGTGCCGTGGACGTGGGCGCCGAGGCCGTAGATCGTGTCGTTGGCGATCGCCACCGCCTCCTCGACGGTATCGTAGGGCAGGATCGCCAGGACCGGCCCGAAGATCTCCTCCTGGGCGATCGCCATGTCGCAGGCCACCTCGGAGAAGACGGTCGGCCGGGCGAAGAGGCCTTCGGTCAGCCCCTCGGGCCGCCCCGGCCCGCCGGCGACGAGCTTGGCGCCCTCCTCGATGCCGATCCGGATCATGCGCTGGATGCGGTCGTACTGCGCCCGGTTGGCGATCGCCCCGTGGGTGGTCTCCTCGCGCTGCGGATCGCCGACCACGAACCCGGCGGCGGTCTTGGCTGCCAGGGCCTCGACCTCGGCGAGGCGGGCGCGCGGCACCAGCATCCGGGTGGGCGCGCTGCAGGACTGGCCGAGGTTGCGCATCGCCGCGGCGACGCCGAGCGGGATGCAGCGGGCGAGGTCGGCATCCGGCAGCACGACGTTGGGCGACTTGCCGCCGAGCTCCTGGCCAACGCGCTTGACGGTGGGGGCGGCGGCCTGGGCGACGAGGACACCGGCCCGGGTGGAGCCGGTGATCGAGATCATGTCGACCTCCGGATGGACGCTCAGCGCCTCGCCGACCACCGGCCCGGTGCCGTTGACGAGGTTGAACACGCCGGCCGGGCAGCCGGCCTCGTGCATCACCTCGGCGAAGAGCAACGCGCTCAGGGGCGACAGCTCGCTCGGCTTGAGCACCACCGTGCAGCCCGCCGCCAGCGCCGGGCCGACCTTGGCGGTGACCTGGTAGAGCGGCCAGTTCCAGGGCGTGATCAGCCCGCAGACGCCGATCGCCTCGCGGGCGATGGCGGTGGTGCCGCGCTGCGACAGGAACGGATAGGTGGCGAGCAGGTCGCGGGCGACCCGCAGATGCGCCGCGGCCAGCGGCACCTGGGCCTGGCGGGCGTAAGTGATGGGGGCGCCCATCTCGGCCGACAGTGCCTGGGCGAACAGCTCCAGCCGCTCCATCACCAGCCCGTGGACGCGGTCGAGGAGGGCCGCCCGCTCGGCCGGCGCCGTCCGCGACCAGGCCGGGAAGGCCCGGCGGGCCGCCGCCACCGCGTGCTCCACGTCCTCTCGGCCGCACAGTGCGATCTCGGCGATCACCGCCTCGCGCGCCGGATCGACGACGCCGACGCGCTCGCACGCCGCCGGCTCGCGCCACGCCCCGTCGCTGTAGAAGCGGTCGAGATGGCCGGCCTCGGTCAGGTGCCGGATGGGATCGGTCATTGGAAGCGGTCCTTGAGGCGGTAATAGGCGCCGACCACCGGCAGGAACCAGGGCGGGCCGAAATGGCCGGGGATGGCGGGCCAGGCGAACTGGCTCCAGGGGTTCAGCTCGGCGCGGCCATCCATGACCTCGGCCATGATCGTGCCCATCAGGGTCGACATCTGGGTGCCGTGGCCGCTGTAGCCCATCGAGTAGTAGATGCCGTCGCGCTCGCCGGCCCGCGGGAGGCGGTCGCGGGTCATGTCGACCATGCCGCCCCAGCAGTAATCGAGGCGGACGTCGCTCAGCTCGGGGAAGACGTCGTGCAGGGCGGCGCGCAGGATCGCGCCGCTCTTCTCGTCCGAGGCTGGGTTGGAGACCGCGAAGCGGGCGCGTCCCCCGAACAGCAGCCGGTTGTCGGGGTGGTGCGGAAGTAGTTGACGAGGTTCTTGGTATCGACCGCGTTGCGGCGGCGCGGGGTGAGTCGGTCGAGCATCTCCAGCGGCAGCGGCTCGGTGACGATCAGGAAGGCGCCGACCGGCACGACGCGCCGGCGCACCCAGCCGAGGGGGCCGGCCTGCGAGATGCCGCTGGCGAGGAGCACCTGCTTCGCCCGGACCGTGCCGTTCGGCGTGCCGACGAGGTGGCCGCCTCCCGGTGCGGCCTTCAGGCTCGTCATCGGGGTGCGCTCGTGCACCGCCACGCCGCGCCGCGCGGCGGCCTCGGCGAGGCCGCGGACGAAGCGGCCGACATGCAGGGCGGCGCTCTTGCGGTAGACCAGGCCGCCGTAATAGCGCTGCGACCCGACCTCGCCGGGAAGATCGGCGCGGCTCACCATCTCGGTGTCGGGATCGACGGTCGAGGCGAGCAGCTCCTGGCTGCGCGCCAGCTTGTCGTAATGCTCGGGCTTGGCCGCGAGCTTGATCTTGCCGACGCGGGAAAAGCTGCAATCGATCGCCTCTTCCCGCACCAGGCGCTCGACCGTGTCGACGCCGGCATCGAAGGCGCGATAGAGCCGGTCGGCGACCTCACGGCCGAGCTTGCCCGAGAGCGTGCCGTAATCCTGGGCAAAGCCGTTGTTGCACATGCCGCCGTTGCGGCCCGAGGCGGCGCCGCCGATTATGTCGGCCTCGAGCAGCACGACGCGGGCGCCCTTCTTGGCGAGCGCCAGGGCGGCCGATGAGCCGGTGAGGCCGCCGCCGATCACCGCGACGTCGCAGGTGCCCTCGACGGGGCCCTTCGCGCCGCCCGCAAACGGCGTCGACGTGTCCAGCCAGTAGGATGTGAGCTTCATGGCGATACCGGGAGAGGAGGATTCGGGGAGGCGGCGCCGGTCGGCGCCGCGGGCGGCCTCGGCATCATCGCGTCGGCCGCGAACGGCCGGTGCCGGGGCGGCCGCCGGATCGGCGGCGGCAATGGTGCAGGAGCAGGCTGATCAGCAGCATCGTCGGGCCGCTCCGGTCAGTTGAACGACTGGTTGGCCAGCGCGAAGAGGCGCGCCGGCCCGGTCGGCGGCAGGCCGCCGCGGACCATCGTGAGGGCGTCGCCGACCTTCGGCAGGCCGATTCCGGCGAGCCACGGCGAGAGCCGTGCGGCGTCCGGCGCGTCGACCCGCACGAAACGGCCGTCGAGGGGGGCGAGCGCCGCCGCGATCAGGCGGCACGCCTCGTCCCGGCTCCCGGCGACGACCGGCCCGACGACGTGGCCGCGGCCGAAAGGGCGGGAGACCGCGTAGCCCGCGGGCGCCCCGTCCCGCAGGAGCACGAGGCCTTCGCCGGCCGCGACGAGGCGGTCCAGCATCGGCCGGCGCGCGAACCCGGTCGCCTCGCGGTCGAGCCGCGCCACGGCGGCGAGATCCGCCGGATGCATCATGCGGACGTCGCCATCGGCATCGGACCCGGCCGCCCGGGAGCGCCGGAACGGGCCCTGGTGCTGCGACAGGGTGCCGACGGGCGTGAAGCCGTAGCGCTCGTAGAGCCCGCGGCCCGCCTCGGTCGCGTTGAGCAGGATGGTGCGCGGGCCGGCAGCCCCGAGCAGCGCCTCCAGGAGGCGCTTGCCGTAGCCCCGTCCCTGGGCCGCGCCCGACACGATGATCATGCCGACGGTCGCGCACGCGCCCTCATCGGGAAACATGGCCGCCGTGCCGATCACCGCGCCGTCGTGCTCCAGGGCGAAGCCCCGGCCGACCCGGAGGGCGAAGTCCCAGTCCTCGAGCCGGTAGGGCCAGGACATCTCCTGCGACAGCGCCAGGGCGCCCGGCAGATGCGCCGCCGCGAAGGGCACCAGGGCGACCGGGTCGGCCTCGGCTCGGAAGGCCGGGAGGGTTGCGGATTGCATCACGGAACGATGTCTCGCGCGGGTTGCAGGATGGGACGGGCAAGCTCCGCCCATCGGTCGCGAACGGCTGTCCGCCCGGAGACCGACGGCTGTCGCACGTCGTCCGGTCCGGCCAGATGATGTCTCGAGGGCACGACCCAGGATGAGCACGATCCCGATGGAGCCGCGGGGTTGCGGCCGCATCCGGATCGACGTGTCCTGCATCGTCTTCGTCGTTTCGGCGGTGACCCGCGTCGGCGACCGGTCCCGCGTGATCGTCACGAGGCGCCGATGCCGCGTCGGCAGGGCGTTTCGTGGCGCGGACGCGGGACGGCTCTCAGCTCAGGGCATGGGCCGCCAGGCCGTAGATCCCCGGGCGTCCGGGCTCGACCGGGGTGAGCGGCGCGCCGCGGGTCAGGGTCTTGGTGGTGTCGAACAGCTTCAGCCCCGCCGCTTCCAGGTAGGAGCGGAGCGGGCCGGGGGGCTGGCGTGTGTCGACGCGGACGAACCGGCCGTCGAGGCCGCCGAGGAGGGCCGACGCGAGGGTGACCGCGTCCTCCTCGCTCCCGGCCACCAGCGGCCCGATGACGGTGCCCCGCCCGAAGGCGCGGCGCATGCCGTAGCCGACGAGGCGCCCGTCGCGGCGCAGGCCGCGGATCTCGGCCGTCCCGGCGAGATGCGCCATCAGCCGGGGCCGGGCGGCCCCGAACGCGGCCTCGTCCAGGGCCGCGACCTCGCCGATCCCGGCGGGCGCGATCGCCTCGACCGCCCCGGCGGAGCCGGGGACCGGCGCGGCCCAGGTCGTGGCGTAGCCCTGGTGCTGGTGGACGATCGCCTGCGGCTCGAAGCCGAGGGAGACGTAGAGGCGATAGGCGGCGCGGGTCGAGTTGAGGATCAGCCGGCGCTCGCCGCATTCAGCGAGGATGCGGTCCATCATCCAGCGTCCGCCGCCCAGGGCCTGGACCCGCGGCGTGGTGATGACCATGCCGATCGTCGCGCAATCCTCGCCGTGGGGGAACCACATGGCGGAGCCGAAGACGCGGCCGATCGCGTCGGTGGCGACGATGCCGTGGCCGAGGGAGCGGAGCGCGTCCCAGTCGCCCGGGCGGTGCGGCCACTCGACGCCGAGCGACAAGGCGTGGAGCGCTTCCACGTCGACGGAGGCGATGTCCTGCGCGTTGAGCTCGAAGGACTTCAGCCGCATCGTGTTGGGGGACGTCGTCACCACATCAACTCCTTTCGGCCGGCACCGCGGGGCGCGACCCGGGCGTCGTGCTGCCCGCTTCGCCTCTCCATGGCGCCACCCTCCGCCGTAAGATGCGCTGGATCGCGCCGACATTTCCGCTGGAGATCGCGCGGTTTTCGGAATTTTCGCCCGAAGCCTCCCGATTTACGGCAGGAGCCCCCGGTCGTGCGTCGTTAGGTTCGGGGCGGTTCAAGGGGAAGGCGGGCGGTGCGTCGCAGCCGGCCAGCCGACGACCGGGCTCTCACGCCGAGGAAACACCTATGTCCCTTCTCGTCACCATCGACACGAACCCGCAATTCGCCCCGAAGCCGGGCCTGCCGCTGCCTGAGCGCCTGATCGCCGGCTCGCCCGAGTTCAAGACCTGGGCGCAGGACGAATCCCGCGGTGAGATGATCAAGACCGGCATCTGGGAGGCCACCCCGGGCGAGACCCATTCGATCAAGGGCACCACCTTCGAGTTCTGCCACATCCTCTCCGGCCTGGTCGAGATCGAGGAGAAGGGCGGCGAGACCAAGACCTACCGGGCCGGCGACAGCTTCGTCATGAAGCCCGGCTTCGTCGGCATCTGGCGCACGATCGAGACCGTGCGCAAGATCTACGTCTGCGTCTACGAGTGATCGCGGCCTGACGCAGAGAGCTGGTTTCGGAGGTGGGGAAGGCGGCCGTGAGGCCGCCTTCTTTGCGTTCGGGCGTAAGGTTCGAGACACCGCGAGGCTTGGCGCAGGTGCGGGAGCCACAGCCCTGCGTGGGGATGGTCCAGGGCGGAACCGGGCGGGAGAGGGGAGGGCTCGTGCCCTCGATCCGCCGCTCCCGCAATCCGCGCAACCTGCCGCGGCGTGTCCCGTGGCCCCACCCATGGGTCGGGGGTCGAACCCGGCGGCTTTGACGAAAGCACATTATTGCGCCTGCCGGCGGCACGACCGCCCGTCCGGCGCCCCGTGCCGCACATCCGGGCATGGAGGCCGGCCCCCGCGCGTGCCGCCTACCCCAATTCCGCCCTTCGTGAATCGCGGGCGACACCGGCAATATCGAGGAATAAATACCTCTATCGGTGATGGAATCAGTCATCGCGCCACCATTCTTCGCCCGGAATGCATGAGATGGTTCGCGATCGTCAGGAGTGAAGCTTGTAATGCGCTAACACAAGGCGGTGCGCGGCGCGTCGGGACTGTCCACGACAGGGTCCCACGATGCATCGCACAAATTTTGCCGCGACCGCAGATTCGCAATTTTGTGCCGTCCCCTTCCGTCGTTTCGGTGCAAATCGCGTTGCGGATGCGCCACACTGCTTTCATCGAGAACCGGGCCGCGCGCCGATCCCCCAGAGGGTTCGGAAGCGAGGGTGCCGGCCAGGATCGGATGGCACGGACTTCGCTCCATCCGCCGAGTTTTACCCGCCGCCGTTCGGCTCGACGACGGCGTCGGACCGCCCTCCCGCGCCCCGAGCGCGGGACGGGCCCTCGAACGCGACGGCCCGCGAGATCGGATGTCGCCCTTGGCCGCGTTCCTCGGCCGGGCCTCCACGACCGATCCGCCAGCGTCCTCGTCATGTCCGTCGTCGCGGGATGCGGCCCGCCTCGACCCGTACCCCGATCCCCGCGCCGCCGACGGACCCCCGTCGCACCAGGAGACTTTGCGATGAGCGACACGATGGCCAACTGGACGCCCGGCGACGATGCGATGGTGGAGACCGCCATCCGGCGCGGCGCCGACCGGCGCGAATTGCTGCGGATGCTGCTGGCGGGCGGCGTGTCCCTCACGGCCGGCGGCGCGATCCTGGGCCGGGCCGGTGCGGCGCTCGCCGCCGAGCCGGTGAAGGGCGGCCACCTCAAGATCGCGGGCTTCGCGGCCTCGACCGCCGACACGCTCGATCCGGCCAAGGCCTCCAACGCCACCGACTACACCCGCTCCTGCGCCCTCTACAACCGGCTGACCTTCATCAACGGCGCCGGTCTGGTCACGATGGAGCTGGCCGAGAGCGTCGAGAGCACCGACGCCAAGACCTGGACCGTGAAGCTGCGCAAGGGCGTGACCTTCCATGACGGCAAGAGCCTGACGGGCCAGGACGTCGTCTTCTCGTTGAAGCGCCACCTCGATCCCGCCGTCGGCTCGAAGGTCGCCACCCTGGCCAAGCAGATCTCCGAGGTCACGGCCGACGGCCTGACCGTCACGATCACGCTCGCTGCCGCCAATGCCGACCTGCCGACGATCCTCGGCCTGCACCACTTCATGATCGTGGCCGACGGCACCACCGATTTCTCCAAGGGCAACGGCACCGGCGCCTTCGTGCTCAAGGAGTTCAAGCCGGGCGTCCGCTCGGTGATGGCCCGCAACCCCAACTACTTCAAGAAGGGCCCGTATTTCGACAGCTTCGAGTACTTCGCCATCGCCGACGAGCCGGCGCGCCTCAACGCGGTCCTCTCCGGCGACGTCCATGTCGGCGCCAACCTCAGCCCGCGTTCGCTGCGCGTCATCGAGGGCAATGCGGCGATCGCGCCGTTCATCAGCAAGCTCGGCAGCTACGGCAACCTCATCCTGCGGCTCGACATGGCGCCGGGCGACAAGGCCGGGGTGGTCGAGGGCTTCAAGTACCTGATCAACCGCCCGGTGATCCAGAAGTCGGTCCTGCGCGGCCTCGCCGAGATCGCCAACGACCAGCCGATCCCGTCCTGGAGCCCCTATTTCAACGCCGAACTGAAGCAGCGCGAGTTCGATCCCGAGCGCGCCAAGTCCCTGTTCCAGAAGGCCGGCATCCTCGGCCCGGAGATCCGCATCACCGTCTCGGACGCCGCCAGCAGCTCGGCCGACTACGCCGCGGTGCTCCAGCAGGCGGGCGGCAAGATCGGCCTGAACCTGGCGATCGACCGCGTGCCGGCCGACGGCTACTGGTCGAACTACTGGCTCAAGGAGGCGTTCCACGCCGGCAACATCAATGCCCGGCCGACGCCGGACATCATGTTCTCGCTGTTCTACCAGTCGAACGCGCCGTGGAACGAGAGCCGCTACAAGTCGGCGAAGTTCGACGCGATGCTGCTCGAGGCCCGCGGCCTGCTCGACCAGGCGAAGCGCAAGCAGATCTACGGCGAGATGCAGGCGATGGTGGCCAACGAGGCCGGCACCGTGATCCCGGTCTTCCAGTCGAACCTCGACGGCGTGACCCCGAAGCTCAAGGGGCTGGTCGCCAACCCGCTCGGCGGCCTGATGGGCTACACCCTGCCGGAATACGCCTGGTTCGGCGCCTGATCGACATCCTCGCCGGGCCCTGGCGGGTCACCCATCACCCGCCGGGGCCCTCGTGCCGTAAAGCAGCGCCCGGGTCGTCCATGAACTCTCTCATCCTCCGCATGATCGCGGGACGCGTCGTGGTCACCCTGCTGACGCTGCTGATCGTGGCGGTCGTCATCTTCTGCGCGACCGCCCTCCTGCCGGGGGATGTGGTCCAGATCCTGCTCGGCCAGTCGGCGACGCCGGAGGCGGTGGCGGGCCTGCGCCAGGCGATGCATCTCGACCAGCCGGCCGCCCTGCGCTTCCTGCTCTGGCTGAAGAACCTCGCGACGGGCGATCTCGGCGTGTCCTACGTCAACAACATCCCGGTCGCCGAACTGATCGGGAACCGCCTCGGCGCCTCGCTGAAGCTCGCGGCCGTGACCGCGGCGATCTCGGTGCCGTTCGCCCTGACCCTCGGCATCACCGCGGCGATCCTGCGCGGCACGCTCGTCGACCGGATGATCTCGGTCTTCACCATCGCGGTGATCTCGGTGCCCGAGTTCCTGGTGGCGACCCTCGCGGTGATCGTCTTCGCCGTCTATCTCGGCTGGCTCCCGGCCCTGTCGATGACCGGCGACGTGACGACGATCGGCGGCCTCATCAAGGCCTTCGCCATGCCGGTGATCACGCTGAGCTTCGTCGTCTCGGCGCAGATGATCCGGATGACGCGGGCCGCGGTGATCGAGACCCTGAGCGCGCCCTACGTCGAGATGGCCCTGCTCAAGGGCGCCTCGCGCCGCCGCATGGTGCTGCGCCACGCCCTGCCGAACGCGCTCGGGCCGATCGTCAACGCGGTGGCGCTGTCCCTGTCGTATCTCCTCGGCGGCGTCATCATCGTCGAGACGATCTTCAACTATCCGGGCATCGCCAAGCTGATGCTCGACGCGGTGTCGACCCGCGACCTGCCGCTGATCCAGGGCTGCGCGATGCTGTTCTGCTTCGCCTACCTCCTGCTGATCACCATCGCCGACATCGTCACCATCGTCTCCAACCCGAGGCTGCGCCACGCATGAGCGTCTCCCTGTCCAGCACGGAAGCCCCGCGCCGCTGGCGCATCGGCTACCGGATCAGCCCGGTCGGGGCGGTGGCCTTCCTGGTGATCCTCGCCTGGGCGGTCGTCGCGGTGATCGCGCCCCTGATCGCCCCCCATCCCGTCGGCGAGATCGTCGATTTCGACTTCTTCCAGCCGATGTCGGCCGCCTACCCGATGGGGACCGACTATCTCGGGCGCGACGTGCTCTCGCGCATCCTGTTCGGCGCCCGCTACACGGTGGGGATCTCGCTGGCCTCGGTGACGATCGCCTGCTTCTGCGGCGTCACCCTCGGCATGGCGGCGGCGGTGATCGGCGGCGTCTTCGATGCCGCGCTCAGCCGCTTCCTCGACGCGCTGATCTCGATCCCGAGCAAGATCATGGCGCTGGTGCTGGTGGCGGCGATCGGCTCCTCGATGCCGGTCCTGATCCTGACGCTGGCGGTGATCTACACCCCCGGCTCGTACCGCTTCGCCCGCGCGCTCGCCGTCAACGTCAACGCCATGGACTACGTCACCGTGGCGCGGGTGCGCGGCGAGCGTCTCGGCTACCTCATCCGGGCCGAGATCCTGCCGGGCATCATCGGCCGGTCCTGGCCGATCTCGGCCTGCGCTTCGTCTTCATCGTGCTGCTCCTCTCCAGCATGTCGTTCCTGGGGCTCGGCGTGCAGCCGCCGAACGCCGATTGGGGCGCGCTGGTGAAGGAGAACATCGGCGGCCTGTCACTCGCGGCGCCCGCGGTGATCTTCCCGCTCATCGCCATCGCCAGCCTGACGATCAGCGTGAACCTGCTGATCGACAACCTGCCCCAGAAGATCCGCGACCGGAGCGCCGCATGACCCGCCTCGTCGAAGTCCGGGACCTGCGCATCCAGGCGCGTACCGATGCCGGCCGCATCGTCGAGATCATCCGCGGCGTCTCGTTCGACATCGACGAGGGCGAGATCGTCGCCCTGATCGGCGAGAGCGGCTCGGGCAAGACCACCATCGCCCTCGACCTGATGGGCTATACCCGCCCCGGCTGCCGGGTCACCGGCGGCACCGTCACCCTCGACGGCGTCGAGATGGGGGCGCTGCCCGAGAGCGGGCGGGCGGCGATCCGCGGCTCGCTGGTCTCCTACGTGCCCCAGAGCGCGGCGGCCGCCTTCAACCCCGCCCACACCATCATGGACCAGGTGGTCGAGGTGGTGCAGATCCACGGCTCGATGCCGGTGGCGGATGCGCGCATCAAGGCGGTCGGGCTGTTCCGGGCCCTGGCCCTGCCGAACCCCGACACGATCGGCGACCGCTATCCCCACCAGGTCTCCGGCGGCCAGCTCCAGCGCCTCTCCGCCGCCATGGCGCTGATCGGCGACCCCAAGCTCGTGATCTTCGACGAGCCGACCACGGCGCTCGACGTCACCACCCAGGTCGAGGTCCTGCGCGCCTTCAAGTCGGTGATGCGCAAGGGCGGCATCGCGGGCGTCTACGTCTCGCACGACCTCGCGGTGGTGGCCCAGATCGCCGACCGGATCATCGTGCTGCGCCACGGCGAGATCCAGGAGGAGGGACGCACCGCCGACATCCTGGAGCGCCCGCAGCACCCCTATACCCGCCAGCTCCTGGCGGCGTTCCGGCCCGACGCCGCCCCGCGCCCGGCCCGTCTCGACCAGGACGAGGCCCCGCTCCTCGAGGTGCGCGGCATCGTCGCCGGCTACGGCAAGCCCGGCGCGGACGGGCTCCCGCCGATCCGCATCCTCAAGGATGTCAGCCTGTCGCTCGCCCGCGGGCGCAACCTCGGCATCGTCGGCGAATCGGGCTGCGGCAAGTCCACCCTCGCCCGGGTCATCGCCGGGATCCTGCCCGCGGCCCGCGGCGAGATCGTGCTCGACGGCCGGACCCTGGCGCCGGATTTCCGGAAGCGCCGCCGCGAGGACCTGCGCGATCTCCAGATCGTGTTCCAGTCCGCCGACACCGCGCTCAACCCGCACCAGTCGATCGGCGAGATCCTGGGCAGGCCGCTCGCCTTCTATCACGGCATGGGCGGCCGGGCGCGCGAGGCGCGGATCGACCAGCTGCTCGACATGGTGCGGCTGCCGCGCGCCTTGCGCCATCGCCGCCCCGCCGAGCTGTCCGGCGGCCAGAAGCAGCGCATCAACCTCGCCCGCGCGCTGGCGGCCGATGCCAAGCTGATCCTGTGCGACGAGATCACCTCCGCGCTCGACACCGTGGTGGCCGCGGCGATCATCGAGCTCCTGAAGGAGCTCCAGCGCGAATTGTTGCTGTCCTACCTGTTCATCAGCCACGACATCGAGACCGTGCGGGCGATCTGCGACGAGGTCGTGGTGATGTACAAGGGCGAGAAGGTCGAGCAGCTGCGCCCCGACGTGAATGACGGGCGGCCGACCCAACCCTATTCGCGGCTCCTGTTCTCCTCCGTGCCGCAGCTGCGCACCGGCTGGCTCGACGGGCTGGCGCAGGACCCGGAACTGACCCGGGCCTTCGCGCAACGGTGAGGGGGCGGATGCGCCGGTTCGGGCCGGCATGGCCTCCCGTGAAAAGGGGCTGTCCGGTTAAAAGACGAGGCGTGGGTTTCCCTCCCCCCTCTGCGGGGGAGGGTGGCCTACGGAGTAGGCCGGGAGAGGGGACGCCGCTTCCGGATAAGATTGAACCGTTCTGACAGGCGCCATCTGGAACAGCGTCGCGCTGCCCCTCTCGGCGGGACTTCGTCCCGCTGCCCCGGCTCCGCCGGGCACCCTCCCCCGCAGAGGGGGAGGTTAACCCCGCGCGATCCCTTTCCCGGACAATCCTGCGTAAATCGAGATTTCCGCCACCCACCTCAAAGCTTGAACATCGTATCCAGCGGCAGGTACGTCCGCACGAGTGGCGACTTCAGCACGACATAGGTGAAATATTGCTCGATGCCGAC
Source organism: Methylobacterium aquaticum (assembly GCF_016804325.1). NCBI lineage: Bacteria > Pseudomonadati > Pseudomonadota > Alphaproteobacteria > Hyphomicrobiales > Methylobacteriaceae > Methylobacterium > Methylobacterium aquaticum. The sequence continues at coordinate 582,665 of NZ_CP043627.1, read as the reverse complement.
ATCGAGATCCAGAAGTCGCTCCATCGTCGTCTGGTACTCGGTGACGTCGACCGTGACGAACTTGAGCAGATAATCGTAGCCACCGGAAATGAGGTGGCATTCCATGATCGACTCGATCTTCTCCACAGCCGCCAGGAACCGGGCGAAATCCGCCTGCCTGTGGTTCTTGAGCGTCACTTCGGTGAAGACGGTCAGGGCCTGCCCCAGCTTCGACAGGTTGATCTGGGCGGAATAATTCGCGATGTAGCCTTCCGTCTGAAGCTTCTTCACCCGCATGAGGCAGGGGCTCGGCGACAGGTTGACCCGCTCGGCGAGCTCGACGTTGGTAATGCGGCCGTTCTTCTGGAGTTCAGAAAGAATCTTGAGATCGATCCGGTCGAGCTTCATCGGCAGCTATCTGGTTCGTCATCCACGACGTTGAGTTTCGCCGCGTGGCGTGCGCCCCGCAATCGATCGGTCACGGCGAATACCAGAACATTCGTCTTCCGTCCTGCGGCGGGCGGCAGAAAATGCCACCATGCGCGTGATCCCGTGGGAGGGCCGGGTCCCGGCCATCCCGGGCGGCCCCGTCAGGCCTTGGCCGGGCCGGCCTCGTCGAGATAGGCCCAGGCCTGCGCCTCGTCGGCGAGGTCGAACGTCCGGGTCTCGACCGGCAGCACCGCTCCGGACAGCGTGATCATCGCCCGGGCGAAGGCCGGCGCGCCGACCACGACGTAGTTCCGGATATGGGCCACAGAGCGGGCCATCACCCCGGTGGCGTAGGCGTCGAACCGCGCGCCGAGATCCGAGCCCTCGTAGTGCGACATGATCAGCAGCATGTCGATCGTGTCGTGCGCCGTCATGGCCTCGTCGACGAGGGCCGACATCCATTCGATGTCCGGCTTGGTGATCCGGTCCTTGACCTCGAAGGCCAGGAGATCGGGCCGCTTCGCCTCGCGCCGGATGATCGAGCCGTCGGGTGCCGTGGTCATCAAGCCGTCTCCACCGTCCCCGCCTCGGGGCCACGCTCGACAAACGGCGGATGACCGCTTTTGATCCGGCGGGCCGACGCGGCCGGCCCGGGGCTGTTGCCCGATCAGCTTGGCTGTACGAGGGGCGGCCGCGCCCCGATACAGCGGCAGGTCGGCCTTGCCCTGCATTGTGCTTGGCCCTGCCTTGATCGCGCCGTTCGTTGATCTCGCGGTCCCGGCGGATTATGCATCGCGCCATGGAACTCCACGCGCCCGTCCCGCATTCGCCGGCTCCCTCGCGGTCCCCGGCTCTCCCGCCCTGCACGCCCCTGGCCTGCAAGCCGCCGCGCGCCGGCAAGGCGGCGCCGTTCCTGCCGATGAGCCGCGCCGAGATGGCGGCGCTCGGGTGGGATGCCTGCGACATCGTGCTGGTGACCGGCGACGCCTATGTCGACCATCCGAGCTTCGGCATGGCCATCATCGGCCGGCTGCTCGAGGCGCAGGGGTTCCGGGTCGGCATCATCGCGCAGCCCGACTGGCAATCGGCCGAGCCGTTCACGGCGCTCGGCCGGCCGAAGCTGTTCTTCGGCGTCACCGGCGGCAATCTCGATTCGATGGTGAACCGCTACACCGCGGACCGGCGGCTTCGCCACGACGACGCCTACACGGCCGGCGGGGAGGGCGGGAAGCGCCCGGACCGCTGCACCATCGTCTACACGCAGCGCTGCCGCGAGGCCTACAAGGACGTGCCGATCATCCTCGGCGGCATCGAGGCCTCCCTGCGCCGCATCGCGCATTACGATTACTGGTCCGACAAGGTGCGTCGCTCGATCCTGGCGGATGCCAAGGCCGACCTGCTCATCTACGGCAATGCCGAGCGCGCCGTGGTCGAGGTGGCCAACCGCATGGCCGCCGGCGAGGCGCCCCACGAGCTCGATTCGATCCGCGGCGTCGCCCTGTTCCGCCGGGTGCCGGAGCACAATACCGAGCTGCCCGCCGACGACCTCGATTCGGCCGACGAGGCCGCCACGCGGAAAGCCGGCGACACCGTGATCCGGCTCCCGGCCTACGACGACGTGAAGGACGACAAGGAGGCCTATGCCCGCGCCTCCCGCGTGCTGCACCGGGAGGCCAATCCCGGCAATGCCCGCCCGCTCGTGCAGCGCCACGGCGACCGCGACCTGTGGGTGAATCCGCCGCCGATCCCGCTCACCAGCGAGGAGATGGATTCGGTCTACGACCTTCCCTACGCGCGGGCCCCCCATCCGTCCTACGGCGACGCCAAGATCCCCGCCTGGGACATGATCAAGTTCTCGGTGACGATCATGCGCGGCTGCTTCGGCGGCTGCACCTTCTGCTCGATCACCGAGCACGAGGGCCGGGTGATCCAGAACCGCTCGGAAGGCTCGATCCTGCGCGAGATCGAGCGGATCCGCGACAAGACCCCGGGCTTCACCGGCGTGATCTCCGACATCGGCGGGCCGACCGCCAACATGTACCGGATGGCCTGCAAGGACCCGAAGATCGAGGCGGCGTGCCGGCTGCCCTCCTGCGTGTTCCCGGACATCTGCCCCAACCTCAACACCTCGCATGACGACCTGATCCGGCTCTACCGCAAGGTCCGGGAGGTGAAGGGCGTCAAGAAGGTGATGGTGGCCTCGGGCGTGCGCTACGACCTCGCGGTCAAGAGCCCCGAATACGTCAAGGAGCTCGTCACCCACCATGTCGGCGGCCGCCTGAAGATCGCGCCCGAGCATACCGAGCGCGGGCCGCTCGACAAGATGATGAAGCCGGGGATCGGCACCTACGATCGTTTCAAGGAGATGTTCGACGCCGCCGCCAAGGAGGCGGGCAAGAAGTACTACCTGATCCCGTACTTCATCGCGGCGCATCCGGGCACGACCGACGAGGACATGATGCACCTCGCGCTCTGGCTCAAGAAGAACGACTACCGCGCCGACCAGGTCCAGACCTTCCTGCCCTCGCCGATGGCGACCGCGACCGCAATGTACCACACCGAGGTCAACACGCTGAAAGGCGTGCGGCGCGGCGGCAGCGAGCCGGTCGAGGCGATCAAAGGCCTGCGCCAGCGCCGGCTGCACAAGGCGTTCCTGCGCTACCACGACCCCGAGAACTGGCCCATCCTGCGCGAGGCGCTGCGGGCGATGGGCCGCGCCGACCTCATCGGGCCGCGGCCGGACCAGCTCGTGCCGTTCTCCCAGCCGCCGGGCACCGGGCTCGGCGCGAAGCCGGGCGCCAAGGGGCGGGGCCCGCAGCGGCCGGCCGGCGGCGGGCAGCGGTTCACCACCAAGGGCGTGCCGCCGCTGAGGAAGTGACGGTCGCGGGCGCCTGCACCCTCCCCCCTCTGCGGGGGAGGGTGCATGCTCACAGCCGTTGCTCCCGCATGTGCAAAGCCTTGTGTATTCTGCACCCTGCGGTATGTCGGCCGAGGGTGTCCACCAGTTCGAGGGGTTGATCGGCCCCAGCCTCTTGCTCCCGAGCCCTTGCCGGGAGCCGCACGGACCTCACGTTCGAGAGACCCGCGATCGAACCCGTTCCCGCCGCATGCCCGACGCCACCGCCCCCGGCCGCCCTTCCTCGCCGGAGGTGGGCGGATGGGCGCGATGATGCGCGCCCATGACTGGTCGGGCGCGCTGAGGAGAGCGCGGCCGGATTCTCGCTCCTGCATAAACCCTGCTCGGCCGAGCAGGTCTCGCGCCTCCTGCGCAAGGTGATGCAGCGCAAGCCGTGGCGGCAGACGGCGAAGGCCTGATCCCGGCCGCAGGCCGGGGCCGCCACTCATGTAAAAATTTTCCTCTTACTTTCGGCGTGGGGGAGGTTCCCTGCATCGGCACTGCCGTGATCGAGGAATGGACCATCTCCCGGTTGCCCGAGCAGGGAGAAGATCGTTTTCGCACGCCCGCGGGACCGCTTACGATCGGGATTGACCTTGGGTCGCCCGGATCGGAAACGGGCGGCGGATGCCCGCGCGAGCGGTGGCCGCCGTGCCGAAAACCCGCTCCCGGCCGCCCCTTCCCGGAGCGCGGCCCGAAACCTGCTTGGGGGATCGGGATGCCGAGGCGACGGCAGGCGCCCGCACCGCCGGGTTCGCAACGAGGACCGTGCATGACCACCGGCATGATCACCCGCAAGACCCTGCTCTCCGCCCTCGCCGCCACGGCCCTCGGCGCGCTCGCCGGGCTCGGCCCGGCCCGGGCGGCGGACAAGAGCCTGACCTTCGCCTACCAGGACATGACGACGCCGATCCGCGTGCTGATGGAGAGCGGCGAGCTCGAGAAGCGGACCGGCACCAAGGTGAAGTGGGTCAAGTTCGCCACCGGCGCCGACGTCGTCCGCGCCATGGCGTCGGGCAGCGTCGATGTCGGCGAATCGGGCTCCGCGGCGATCGCCGCGGCGGCCTCGCAGGGACTGCCGATCAAGCTGTTCTGGATTCTCGACGATATCGGTGATGCCGAGCAGCTCGTCGCCCGCAAGGGCGCCGGCATCGCGTCGATCAAGGACCTGAAGGGCAAGACGATCGCCGTTCCGTTCGTCTCCACCGCCCATTACCAGCTGATGTACGCCCTGAAGGAGGCGGGTCTGGGCCCCAAGGATGTCCGCATCCTCAACATGCGCCCGCCGGAGATCGCCGCCGCCTGGGAGCGCGGCGACATCGACGCCACCTTCGTCTGGGCGCCGGTGCTGACGAACGTCAAGAAGACCGGCACCGTCCTCGCCTCGGCCGGCGACTTCGCCGCCAAGGGCAAGGCGACCTTCGACGGCATCGTGGCGACAGACGCCGCCCTCTCGGCCCACCGCGACTTCCTGGTCACCTTCGCGCGGCTGCTCGCCGCCGCGGATGCCGACTACGCCAAGTCGGGCGGCACCTGGACCGCGACCTCGCCGCAGGTGGCGGCGATCGCCAAGTGGACGGGCGCTGCGCCCGCCGACGTGCCGGATTCGCTCGGAGCCTACCGCTTCCCGACGCTGCCTGAGCAGGCCTCGTCCCGCTGGCTCGGCGGCGGGGCGGCCGGTGCGCTCAAATCGACGGCGGAATTCCTGAAGGAGCAGGGGCGGGTGCCCGAACTCGCGCCGAATTACGGCGCCTTCGTCACCGCCGACGTGGTCGACGCCGCCCTCAAGCCCTGAGCTGCCATGGGACTCTCCCGCCCTCGACCTCGTCCTGAGGTGTCAGTCCATCGGAGATGGACTGACCGCGAAGGAGGGCTCCAGACGTCTCCGCGATCCCTGGAGCCCTCCTTCGAGGCTCCTTTCAGTCGCACCTCAGGATGAGGTCGTGTTTGGGAGGGGCGGGAGCCTCAAGTGAACGGTCCTGTCGTGGGCCGTCCGAAGCTTGCATGACTGACCCTGAAAGAGATCCGCCGATGCTCGAGATCACTAAGCTCAGCGTCCATTACGGCGAGGGCGAGCGCGCGACCCTCGCCCTGTCCTGGATCGACCTGACGATCGAGCCGGGAGAGTTCGTGGTGGCGCTCGGCGCCTCGGGCTGCGGGAAGACGACCCTGCTCAACTGCATCGCCGGCTTCCTGCCGCCGACGGAAGGGCGGATCCTGCTCGACGGGCGCCCGGTCACCGGGCCGGGGGCCGATCGCGGCGTGGTGTTCCAGCGCCACGCCCTGATGCCCTGGCTCGACGTGCTCGACAACGTCGCCTTCGGCCTCACGATGCAGGGGGTTCCGCGACGGGACCGCGAGGCGCGGGCCCGCGCCATGCTCGACCTCGTCGGCTTGAGCGATGCGGGGGGAAAGCGGATCTACGAACTGTCGGGAGGCATGCAGCAGCGCGTCGGCATCGCCCGGGCGCTCACCGCCGATCCGCGCATGCTCCTGATGGACGAGCCCCTCGGCGCACTCGACGCCTTCACCCGCGAGCAGGTCCAGGAACTGATCCTGACCGTCTGGGCGCGGACGCGGAAGATGGCGTTCTTCATCACCCACGAGGTCGAGGAGGCGATCTTCCTGGCGACCAAGCTCGTCATCATGACGCCCCGGCCGGGGCGCATCGCCGAGATCATCCCGCTCGATTTCTGCCGCCGCGTCCTCGCCGGCGAGCCTTCCCGGGCCGTGAAGTCGAGCCCCGACTTCATCGCCATGCGCGAGCGCGTGCTGCACGTCATCCACGACCATGGCGGGGCGAGACCCGCATCCGAGCGAGGAGCCGCCGCGTGAACGAGGCCGCCACCGAGATGCCCGACGCGGCGACCCGCACCCTGTCCTCGGTCCGCCGGCGCCGCGCGGCGATGCGGGGCGTCGCCCCGCCGCTATGGCTCATCAGCCTCGCCACCATCGCGGTCGCCTTCGTCGCCTGGCTCGCGGCGACGCAAACAGGCCTCATCAAGCCGCTGTTCCTGCCCCGGCCGGCGAGCGTGCTCGGGGCGTTCTCGGATGCGCTCGACGGACGCATCGACGGGGCGCCGCTCGTCGAGCACGTTATGACCAGCCTGATGCGGGTCGTCGGCGCCTTCGTGCTCGCGGCCCTCGTCGGCATCCCGGTCGGCCTCGCCACGGGCCTGAGCCCGAGCTTGCGGGCGATCCTCGACCCGTTCATCGAGTTCTACCGGCCGCTGCCGCCGCTCGCGTACCTGCCGCTCGTCATCATCTGGTTCGGCATCGGCGAGACCTCGAAGATCCTGCTGATCTTCCTCGCCTGCTTCGCCCCCGTCGCCCTCGCGGCGCGGGCCGGCGTCTCGGCGGCGAGCCTCGACCAGGTCAATGCCGCGCGGGCGCTCGGCGCCAGCCGGGCGCAGGTGGTGCGCCACGTGATCCTTCCGGCAGCGCTCCCCGACATCCTGGTGGGCCTGCGCATCGGCATGGGCGTCGGCTGGACCACCTTGGTGGCCGCCGAGATGGTCGCGGCCTCGACCGGCATCGGCCAGATGGTGCTCAACGCCTCGAACTTCCTGCGCACCGACATCGTGGTGATGGGGATCCTGGTGATCGGCGCCCTCGCGGCGGCGTTCGAGTTCGGCATGCGCCGGCTGGAACGGCGCCTCGCCCCGTGGAAGGGTAAGGTCTGACGATTCCCGCCGATTCGCCTGCCCGATTCGAAGGACGCCCGATGAACGACATGTCCCGCACCAACGACCTGCGCCACGTCATCGAGGCGGACCGGGCCCATGTCTGGCACCACCTCTCGCAGCACAAGCCCTACGAGACGACCGACCCGCGGGTGATGGTCGAGGGCAAGGGGATGCGGGTCTGGGACGCGACCGGGCGCGAATATCTCGATGCGGTCTCCGGCGGCGTCTGGACGGTCAATGTCGGCTACGGCCGCACCAGCATCGCCGACGCGGTGCGCGACCAGCTGGTCAAGCTCAACTACTTCGCGGGCTCGGCCGGCTCGGTCCCGGCGGCCCTGTTCTCCGAGCGGCTCATCGAGAAGATGCCCGGCATGAGCCGAGTCTACTATTCCAACTCGGGATCGGAGGCGAACGAGAAGGTATTCAAGATGGTGCGCCAGATCGCGCACCGGCACCATGGCGGGCGCAAGTCCAAGATCCTCTTCCGCGAGCGCGACTATCACGGCACGACGATCGGGGCGCTGGCCGCCGCCGGCCAGGACCAGCGCCGCGACCAGTACGGCCCGTTCCCGGACGGGTTCGTCCCGGTGCCGCACTGCCTCGAATACCGCAGCCAGTGGGGCGCGGTGGAGAATTACGGTGAGCGGGCCGCCGACGCGATCGAGGCGGTGATCCTGCGCGAGGGGCCCGACAGCGTCGGGGCGATCTGCCTCGAACCCGTCACCGCTGGCGGCGGGGTCATCACGCCGCCGAAGGGCTACTGGGAGAAGGTGCAGGACATCTGCCGCCGGCACGAGATCCTGATCCACATCGACGAGGTGGTCTGCGGCATGGGCCGCACCGGCGCGTGGTTCGGCTATCAGCATTACGGCGTGAAGCCGGATTTCGTGACCATGGCCAAGGGCGTGGCCTCGGGCTACGCGGCGATCGCCTGCACGACGACGACCGAGGCGGTGTTCTCGCTGTTCAAGGACGATGCCGCCGACCCGATGTCGTACTTTCGCGACATCTCGACCTTCGGCGGCTGCACCGCCGGCCCGGCGGCGGCGCTCGAGAACATGCGGATCATCGAGGACGAGGGCCTGATCGAGAACACGATCGCGATGGGCGAGCGGCTGATGGCGGGCCTGCACGGCCTCGCCGAGCGCCACCCGGTCATCGGGGATGTCCGCGGCAAGGGCCTGTTCTGCGGCGCCGAGCTCGTCGCCGACCGCACCACGAGGGAGCCGGCGGAGGAGAAGCGGGTCCAGGCCGTGGTGGCCGATTGCATGGCGAACGGCGTCATCATCGGCGCCACCAACCGCTCGCTCGCCGGGCTCAACAACACGCTCTGCCTCAGCCCGGCCCTGATCGCGACCCCGGCCGACATCGACCGGATCGTCGAGACGATCGACGCGGCGCTGGGGCGGGTGTTCGGCTGAGCGCCGCGGATCCGACAGCGGCCTGACGGCGGCCGGCCATGGGCTCCCACCCTCGGACCTCATCCCGAGGTGGTGGCGACCGGAGATCGCGCACGATCGGGGATCGACCGACCGCGAAGGAGGGGGCTGGTCGACGGGTCGCCCGCGCCCCAGCCGCAGGGCCGCGCGAACGGATCGTCGCGGATATCGGGCCGCAGGCCGCTCCCGTGGTTTGGCATGGTCCGAACCTTGCTGCACACTGCCCCGCCGCGAACCGGGACGGAGCATGGCGGACCTGCGAAGCCTCGAGATCTTCTACTGGACCGCCTCGCTGTGCAGCTTCCGCAAGGCGGCGGAGCGGATGAACACCTCGCAGCCGGCGGTGTCGCAGCGCATCGCGGCGCTCGAGGAGGAGTTCGGCGTGCGGCTGTTCGAGCGGCGCGCCCGCTCGGTGGTGCTGACGGCCAAGGGCCGCGACCTTCTGCCTTACGCCGAGCGTTTCCTGCGCCTGCGCACCGAGATGATGCAGGCGGTGGCCGGCCCCGGGTCGCTGCGCGGCGTGCTGCGGCTCGGCGTCTCGGAGACCATCGTCCATACCTGGCTGATGCGCTTCATCGCCCGGATGAACGAGGCCTATCCGGGCGTCACCGTCGACATCGCGGTCGACATCTCGCCCACCATGCGCGATGCGCTCCTGAACCGGGACCTCGACCTCGCCTTCCTGGTCGGGCCGATCACCATGCCGAGCCTGGTCAACCTGCCGCTCTGCAGCGTGTCGCTCGCCTGGATCGCCGCGCCGTCCCTCGATCTCGGCCCCGGCGAGGTGAGCCTGGCGGCGCTCCTGCGCCATCCCCTCATCACCTATCCGAAGAACACCAACCCCTACGTGTGCTTGCGCGAGATGCTGGCGCAGTCGAACCTGCCGCCGCCGCGCCTGCACAGCAACGCCTCGCTCTCCACCATCGTCCGGATGGCGCGGGAGGGAATCGGCATCGGGGTGATCCCGCCGGAGGTGGTGCGGCGCGACCTCGACGAGGGTGCGCTGCGGATCATCGCCCCGGCGCCTTCCCTGCCCGACATCGGCTTCACCGCCACCTATCCGAACGCGCCCGATTGCGGGCTCGCCGCGACGGCGGCGCGGCTGGCCTGCGAGGTCGCGGCCGAGCCGGACTGGCGATGATAAGCTCCCCTTATCGAAACCGATGCGAAAAGACGATTTGTCCTTACCTGCTCAACCGGTGATCATGGCGCATCGGTGAGCACGGAGCCATCCGGGCAAAGGAGCGGTGATGACCCTTCCCTTCGATCGGGCGCGGATGAGCGGCGAGGCGGCGCGGCTGGCCTGCCGCAGCGGCGCCATTACCGGCTGCACCGCCGGCATCGCCGACGGCTACGTCCAGGGCAACCTCGCGGTGCTGCCCGCCGACCTCGCCGACGAGTTCCTGCTGTTTGCCCAGCGCAACCCGAAATCGTGCCCGATCATCGGCGTCTCGGCCAGGGGCGAGCGCAGCATCCCGGAACTCGGCCTCGATCTCGACATCGCCACCGACATCCCCGCCTACCGGGTCTGGCGCGACGGCGAGGTGGTGGCGGACTGCGCCTCCGTCGCGGAATTCTGGCGCGACGACCTCGTGGCCTTCGTGATCGGCTGCTCCTACTCGTTCGAGGCGGCCCTGGCCGAGGACGGGCTGCCGCTCCGCCACGTCGAGATGGGGGTGCGGGTGCCGATGTACCGCACCAGCATTCCGTGCGCCCCGGCCGGCCGCTTCTCCGGGCCGATGGTGGTGTCGATGCGCCCGCTCACCCCCGCGCAGGCCATCCGGGCGGTGCAGATCACCTCGCGGTTTCCCTCCGTCCACGGCGCGCCGGTCCATCTCGGCCGGCCGGACCTGATCGGCATCCGCGACATCGACGCGCCCGATTACGGCGACCCGGTCACGATCCGCGACGACGAGATGCCGGTCTTCTGGGCCTGCGGCGTCACCCCGCAATCGGTGATCGCCGCCGTGCGGCCGGCCTTCGCCATCACCCACGCGCCGGGCTGCATGCTGATCACCGACCGTCGCAACAGCGAATTCGCGGTGCTGTGACAGATGTCCCCGGTCCGTTCGTCGTAATCTCTCGTTCGCGCATCGTTTCCGCATTCGGGCTGGTGACAGCCTCGACACGGGCTTTTCAAAGCCGGCGGAATGAGGCTTGGATGACGTCCCCACCTCTTGGAGGCCAGCGCATGATCCGTCGTCGAGAACTCTTGGTGGGGGCCGGCGCCCTGTCGCTCGCGGGCCTGCGCGGCGCCCCGGCCCGGGCGGCGGCACCCGAGGTGGTGGTCGGCGTGCTCTACGCCATGTCGGGCCCGAGCGCGCAGGTCGGGGTGGATGCCCGCCACGCCATCGAGACGGCGCTCGACCTCATCAACAACGACCACGACCTCGACCTGCCGGGCGCCAAGGGCGCGGGCCTTGCCGGCATGGGCGGCGCCAAGATCCGCCTCGTCTTCGCCGACCACCAGGCCGACCCGCAGAAGGGCCGCGCCGAAGCCGAGCGCCTGATCACCCAGGACAAGGTCGCTGCCCTCGTCGGCTGCTACCAGTCGGCGGTCTCGGCGACGGTGAGCGCCACCGCCGAGCGCTACGGCGTGCCCTTCGTCTGCGCCGATTCCTCGTCGCCGAGCCTGCACCGCAAGGGCCTGAAGTTCTTCTTCCGCCCGGCCGCCCACGACGAGATGTTCTCGACCGCGATGTTCGACTTCCTGGATGCCCAGCGCAAGCGCGGCCAGAAGATCGACTCGGTCGCCCTGTTCTTCGAGGACACGATCTACGGCGTCGATTCGTCCACGGTGCAGCGCAAGCTCGCCGCCGAGCGCGGCTACAAGCTCGTCGCCGACGTGAAGTACAAGAGCAACTCGCCCTCGCTCACCGCCGAGGTGCAGCAGCTCAAGACCGCCAACGCCGACGTGCTGTTGCCGACGAGCTACACCACCGACGCGATCCTGCTGACGAAGACGATGGGCGAACTCGGCTACAAGCCGAAGAGCATCATCGCGCAGGCCGCCGGCTTCTCCGAGAAGGTGACCTACGACGCCGTCGGCGACAAGCTCCAGGGCGTGATCTCGCGCGGCAGCTTCTCCCTCGATCTGGCCGCCAAGCGCCCGATGGTGGCGACCGTCAACGGGATGTACAAGGCCCGGGCCGGCCGCGACTTCAACGACAATTCCTCGCGCCAGTTCATGGCGATGATCGTGCTGGCCGACGCCCTCGACCGCGCCGGCTCGACCGACGGCCAGAAGATCCGCGCCGCGCTCGCCGCCACCGACATCCCGGGCACCCGCACGGTGATGCCCTGGACCAAGGTCGCCTTCGGGCCCGACGGCCAGAACACCCATGCCGACCCGGTGCTGCTGCAATGGATCGGCGACAAGTTCGTCACGGTGTTCCCGGAATCGGCGGCCGTGGCGCCGGCCAAGTGGCCGATGAACGCGTGACGGCACAGGCGTCGATTCGCCGACGCCTGTGACACTCGCGACGTTCCAAGACGAAGCGCTCCCCCCTCTCCCGTGTGGGAGAGGGGCCGGGGGTGAGGGTGGCTCGGGCTCCCGATAAGTCGTCGGGCGTCCAGCTGCGCAGCTCGACGGTTCAGAGTCATTGCGGCGCCGTCTCCACCCTCACCCCCACCCCTCTCCCACACGGGAGAGGGGATCCCGCGCCTCTCTCGGCGGCGGTCGAACACGTCTCGCGCCCTCACCGGAGCCCCCCAACCCCATGACGACGCAAGCCCTGGTTCAGGTGCTCGCGAGCGGCCTCCTGATGGGCTTGATCTACGCCCTGATCGCGGTCGGACTCTCGCTGATCTTCGGCCTGATGGACGTGGTGAACTTCGCCCATGGCGAGTTCCTGATGCTGGCCATGTACGCGACCTTCGGGCTGGTGCTGGTCACCCATCTCGATCCGGTGGTGCTGATGCCGGTGGTCGCCGCCCTGCTCTTCATGCTCGGGGCCGCGGCTTACATGGGCGTGGTGCGCTTCGCCATGCGGGCCAAGGCCAACCAGGGCATGGTGCAGATCTTCGCGACCTTCGGGCTCGCGATCCTGCTCCAGGGTGCCGCGCAGTACCTGTTCACGCCCGATTACCGCAACGTCCAGAACACCTGGCTCGGCGGGCGCACCCTCGATCTCGGCGGGATCTTCCTGCCCTGGCCGCAGCTCTTCGGCGCCGTGGTGTCGCTCGCGGCCTTCGGCGGCCTGCACCTGCTGATGAGCCGCACCGATTTCGGCCGCGCGCTGGAGGCCACCCGCGAGGACCAGGGCGCGGTGGCGCTGGTGGGCATCGACCGCAACCGGGTCTTCGCCCTCGGCTGGGGCTTAGGGGCGGCGCTGGTCGGCCTCGCCGGGGCGGTGCTGGCGATCTTCTACTACATCCACCCCCAGGTCGGGGCGAGCTTCGCGCTCATCGCCTACGTCACGGTGGCGCTCGGCGGCTTCGGCAGCGTCGGCGGCGCGCTCGTCGCCGGCATCATCGTCGGCCTCGTCGAGGCGGTCACGGCGGTGATTCTGCCGCCGGCGCTGAAGTCCGTCGGCGTCTACGCCCTCTACCTCGCGGTGGTGTTCGTGCGGCCGCAAGGCCTGTTCGGGAGGCTTTGATGACCACGCCGACCACCGCCCTCGCGCCGGGCTCCCCGCCCGCGCGGGCCGAGGCGAGCTACGCGGCCAGGCGCCGGCGCAAGCTGATCGTCGCGCTCCTCGTCTTCGCCGCGCTCGCAGCGCTCCCCTACGGTATCAACGACGTCTATCTCCAGAACGTCCTGATCCTCACCCTGATGTATGCCGCTTTGTCGCAGAGCTGGAACATCCTGGGCGGCTATTGCGGCCAGGTGTCGCTTGGCCACGCGCTGTATTTCGGCTTCGGCGCCTACGCGACCTCGGTCCTGTTCGTCACCTACGGCGTGCTGCCGTGGTTCGGCATGCTGGCGGGCGGGCTGCTCTCGGCGCTCGTCGCGCTCGTCCTCGGCTATCCGTGCTTTCGGCTGGCCGGCCACTACTTCTCGATCGCCACCATCGTGATCGCGGAGATCGGCCTGCTGCTGGTCCACAACTGGGACTTTGTCGGCGGCGCCATGGGCATCCAGTGGCCGTTCAACCCGGATTCCTGGTGGACGCTGCAATTTGCCCGCGACAAGGTCCCGTATATCCACTTCGCCATCGGCTTCCTGGCGGTGGTCTGGTTCGTGACCTGGCTGATCGAGGGGTCGCGCTGGGGCTATTGGTGGCGCGCGGTCAAGGACGACGCCCAGGCCGCCGAGAGCCTCGGCGTCGAGGTCTTCCGCTCCAAGATGGCGGCGGCGGCCGTCTCGGCCTTCTTCACCGCCATCGGCGGCGGCTTCTACGCCGCTTACGTCTCCTACATCGATCCCGAGAGCGTGATGAGCTTCCGCTTCTCGCTGCTCTTCGCGCTCCCGGCGGTGCTCGGCGGCATCGGCACCCTGTGGGGGCCGCTCGTCGGGGCGGCGATCCTGATCCCGCTCACCGAGATCAGCCGTTCGTATCTGGGCGGCAGCGGCAGCGGCCTCGACCTGATGCTCTACGGCGTGCTGGTGATGGTGGTGGCGCTCGCCCGGCCCGAAGGCGTGCTCAGCCTGTTTCGCCGCACCCGCAAGGCCCGCAACGAGGAGGCGACACCGTGAGCGACGCTCTGCTGCGCATCGACCACGTCACCCTGCGCTTCGGCGGCCTCGTCGCCAATGCCGATGTCAGCCTCGACGTGCCGGAAGGCCAGATCCTCGGGCTGCTCGGGCCGAACGGCGCCGGCAAGTCGACGCTGTTCAACCTGATCTCCGGCACCTACCGGCCGAGCGAGGGACGGATCTTCTTTCGCGGCGAGGACATCACCGGTCTCTCCGCCCCCGAGCGCTGCCGGCGCGGCATCGCCCGCACCTTCCAGGTGCCGCGCTCGTTCGATTCGATGAACGTGCTCGAGAACGTCGTCGTCGGCGGCTTCTCCCGTCACGCCAACGCCGCGGCGGCGCGCCGCGTCGCCCTCGAAACCCTCGACTTCGCCGGTCTCGCCGACCGGGCCGAGGCGGTGGCGGGGGAGCTGACCCCGCCGGAAAAGCGCCGCCTCGAAGTCGCCCGGGCGCTCGCCACCGAGCCGAAGCTGCTCCTCCTCGACGAGGTGCTGACGGGTCTCACCCCGAGCGAGGCCAAGGCCGGGGTCGAGCTGATCCGCAAGGTCGCGGCCCGCGGCGTCACCGTCATCATGGTCGAGCACGTGATGGAGGTGGTGATGCCGCTGGTCGACCGGGCCGTCGTGCTGCATCTCGGCCGCGTCCTCGCGGAAGGCCACCCGACCGAGGTGGTGCGCCACGAGGGCGTCATCACCGCCTATCTGGGGGAGCGTCACCGTGCTGCTTGAGGTCCGCGGGCTCTCCACCGCCTATCAGGGCCTGTTGGCCATCCAGGGCGTCTCGATCGAGGTCGAGACCGGCGAGATCGTCGTCGTGGCGGGCGCCAACGGCGCCGGCAAGTCGACCTTGCTCAAATCCATCGCCGGGATGGAGCGGCCGAAATCCGGCGAGGTGGTGTTCGACGGCGCCCGCATCGACGGGCTGCCGGGCCACGCCATCACGGCGAAGGGCATCGCCTACGTGCCGGAGAACAAGCGGCTGTTCCCGCGCCTCTCCGTCGCCGACAACCTGCGGCTCGGCAGCTATCTCCACCGCAAGGAAGCCGACCGCGAGGCGCCGCTGGAGCGCGTCTTCTCGCTGTTCCCCCGCCTGAAGGAGCGCCTGCCGCAGCGCGCCGGCACCCTCTCGGGCGGCGAGCAGCAGATGCTCGCCATCGGCCGCGCCCTGATGACCCGGCCGCGCCTCCTGATGCTCGACGAGCCCTCGCAGGGCATCATGCCCAAGCTCGTCGACGAGATCTTCTCCGCCATCGAGGCGATCCGCGCCTCGGGCACCACAATCCTCCTGGTCGAGCAGCGCCTGGCCGAGTCGCTGGGCATCGCCGACCGGGCCTACGTGCTCCAGACCGGGCGGCTGATGCTCTCGGGCCCGGCGGCGACGCTGCGGGACGATCCGGAGGTGAGGCGGGTTTATCTGGGGATTTGAGGATCGCGAGGTCTGAGGGTTGTCTGGCCTGCGTGTATCTCTTTTTCTTTCCAACCCACGACCTCATCCTGAGGTGTCAGTCGATCTTCGATCGACTGACCTCGAAGGAGGGCTCCAGAAGTCGCCGCGATTCCTGGAGCCCTCCTTCGAGGCTCCCGGTGGTCGCACCTCAGGATAAGGTCGTGGGTGGGATGATTTGAAGGGGCGTCGGTGCAAGACTCCCCCCCATCCCCCCGATGCTCTACAGAGGGCTCCGCACGGAGACCCATCGATGACCAGCCGCACCACCGAGATCACGCTTGAGCGCATCGCCCTGATCCGGCGGCTGGTCGTGGCCTGGGACCCGGCGGGGCAGGGGCCCCGGTGATCCACCCGGACGCGCCCTATGGCAGCCTCGACCGCGACGGCGACATCGCCAACGTCACCGGCGACGACGAGGGCGCGGCGGAGGAGCACCGGGCGGTGGGCGAGGCGCTGGTCGCCTTCCTGCGCCATGCCGAACTCAAGCCGGGCCGCTACAGCTACCACAACCCGCTGACCAAGCTCGACCTGTCCCACGTCTCCGACGTGTTCCGCGACGAGGCAGCCGGCACCTCGCCGGAGCAGATCGTGTTCGAGGTCGGACCCGAGCACATCGCCCTGATCCGCCGCCTCGCCATGGGCTGGGATGCAGGCAGAGGCGTCCCGGCGGTGGATGCGCAGGCCCCCTATGGGCCGGGCTCCCTGGAGGAGGCGATGACCCACGCGCTCGGCGGCGCCCCGGCCGAGGATCCGGCCCGGCTGCACCGCTCGATGCAGCCCGCCCTCCAGATCTTCCTGCGCAGCGCCGACATCGCCCCGGGCGACTACGACGTCTGAACCTTATTCGATCGGGCTCTACAGATCTCGAACTCACCGCGTCATTCAGGGGCCGCGCAGCGGAGCCCGGAATCCAGAAGCGCAGGTGGAGGAGAACGAAGCGGAACGCAATCTGACTGGCCGCGAGAACTTACCCCAGGGTTGAAGGCCGCGGGCCCCTGGTGCGGGGGGCTCGATCATGCCCGGCGGCGGTGCGGGGCTGGATTGTAGCGCGCCGCGTCGACGCGCACGAATACGTGATCAACGTCATGCTCCTGCAATTTAGATCGCCGAGGAAGGCGAGGGCCGCAAAGCCGCTGCCGGCAACCAGTACGAGATCGCGCCCTGGCAGCCAGTGCCGGGCGTTGAGGATGATCTGGCGCCCGATCTCGATCAGAGGCTTGTGGCGGCAGCCTTACTCGCGGTATGCGCGCTCAGCGAGGACGGGGGCGGTGAGGAGCGGTAGGGCCCAGATCCGATGAGCCGAGGAAAAGGGCGTCAGCAGCATCAAACTGAGTCAGCGAGCCCGCTGGTCTTGATAGAGGCTATCGGCGGAGCGCGCTGGATCACGGTAGATGCCGCGGGTCTTGATGCGCTTACGCAGCGTGGCTCGAACGTATCGTCGAGGCCCGGCACCACTGGGCCAAGCGGTGCGGACGCCGAGATCAGGTGTCCGGACGGGATGCGGATGCCGGAACGGGGGTGACCAAGCGGCGCGTTTGAGGATGCGGTGGAAGTTACTGAGTGGCGCCCGTGGGCGTCGTCCATGATCCGCAGCAGGCTGGCCAAGGCGCGTCGCCCCAGGGCTAGAATGGCGCCCAGGAGCAGGATCTCGGCGTGCCGCCAGGTATGGTGGATGAAGCGTGGCGTGACGATCAGCATGAGGCCGGCGAAACTGGCGGGCAGGCCGGACATAGCGGTGTCTCTTGGTCGAAACAGCGCCGGCCAACCCACCCTCGAAGCCCGGAACGGTCGAAGTCGAGCTGAAGGTGCGCAGGTGGGCCCTCCCGCTCTCAAGCAGTGACACCACTTCACGGGATAGGGCCTACTCGACGGAACTGCACGCACCATGACCTGGCCCTGATTGAGCGTTCGATTGAATAAATGTCACCTCTTGCTAGGAGTACCAGAATCGTAATAATCAGTGACCGCAGTGCCATGACCAACCTCAGATTGTGATAGATCGGAATCTGAACCCAGGAGGGAATTAAATGTCGAATTTCATCGTTTCAGGAAAGAAAGTTTGGATAACCGGCCATAGAGGTATGGTCGGATCAGCTTTGGTGCGCAGATTTCAGCAAGAAAATTGTACAATTCTGACTGCTTCCCGCGACGAACTCGATCTTAGAAACCCTATTACTGTTCGCCAATGGCTTAAAGATCATAAGCCTGATGCGGTAATCATTGCCGCTGCAAAAGTAGGAGGAATTCTCGCAAACGACAGCTATCCGGCAGATTTCATACATGACAATATTGCTATTTCCAGCAGCATAATAAATGGAAGTTTTCATGAGGGCGTAAATAAACTCATGTTTCTTGGTTCATCTTGTATATATCCGAAGTTCGCAGCACAGCCGATAACTGAGTCCGCCTTGCTTACAGGTCCTTTGGAGCCAACAAATGAATGGTATGCCCTTGCTAAAATTGCCGGCATTAAAATGTGCCAAGCCTATCGTAAACAGCATGGCGTAGATTACATCTCAGCAATGCCTACAAATTTGTATGGCCCGGGAGATAATTATAATCTTCACACAAGTCATGTCATACCGGCATTGATACGAAAATTCCATGAAGCAAAAACTCAATCTATGAATGAAGTGGTCGTATGGGGGTCTGGAAAGCCTCTCAGAGAATTTATGCATGTTGACGATTTGGCAGATGCACTTTTTTATCTTATGGCTAATTACTCAGAATATGAACATATTAATGTCGGTTCGGGGCAAGAAATCAGTATTTATGATTTGGCCGTTCTCATATCTGATATTGTCGGATTTAAAGGAAAACTGACGTTCGACCAAAGCAAGCCCGACGGAACTCCGAGAAAGCTTATGGACTCAAGCCGGCTTAGTGATTTAGGTTGGGAGGGCAAAATAAAGATTCAGGACGGCATTAAAAATGCGTATGAAGATTTCGTTCTAAATCATTAAATCGCTGACTCTTGAGCGGGATGATCGAACAATGACGGACCCAAGACAACTGTCATTTGCAGTAAAGGAAGGCAGATTAATAGAATAAAATATTAGTATATGTATTTATATGGCAAGTGGCGAGATTATAGATCGTATGCATCGACCCTGTAAATATACAATTGGACCTCAGTAAAGAATAGTAAAAAACTGAAGTAAAAAACGAAACGGAGTATAGCTGTATCCTAATTACGGATATGGGCTGTTACTTATCTATAAAAACATCTTCTAGTTGGGTAGCTTGACGCAATCGATTTTTATGAATATAAAAAGATTACATTGCCGAATGAAAAAACTTGCAGAAAGCGGAAGTGTTGACGTTCGTGCCAAAAAAGTCCTAAGCACCGGCCCAGAAGGCAGTTTGAGGAGATAAACGTGAACGGCAAGCGTGCACTTATTACAGGCGTAACGGGGCAGGATGGCGCGTATCTCGCCCAGCTTCTGCTGCAGAAGGGATACACGGTTGCAGGCATCGTGCGTCGCTCCAGCCATGCTGGTGTCTTTGATCACCGCCTGAAATGGCTCGGTATCGAGCGCGACGTCGAGCTGATCGATGGCAACCTGATCGATCTCTCGAGCCTCATTCGAATCATACAGGCCACCAAGCCTGATGAGATCTATAATCTCGCTGCTCAGTCTTTCGTTACCTCGTCGTGGCAGCAGCCGCTGCTGACAGGACAAGTCACAGGTATCGGCGCGGCAAACCTGCTTGAAGCAGCGCGCAGCCTGGTACCGCAAGCACGTTACTATCAGGCTTCAACATCAGAGATGTTCGGCCTGATTCAGGAGCAGATGCAGAGCGAGTCGACCCCCTTCTATCCGCGCTCTCCTTACGGCGTAGCTAAGCTCTACGCCCACTGGATGACGATCAACTATCGCGAGAGCTTTGGGCTGCACACCTCCAACGGCATCTTGTTCAATCACGAGAGCCCACTGCGTGGTGTGGAGTTCGTCACGCGCAAGGTGACCGATAGTGTAGCGCGGATCAAGCTCGGGCTGGCCAAGGAGCTGCGCCTTGGTAACGTCGATGCCAAGCGCGATTGGGGTCATGCCAAGGACTACGTCCGGGCAATGTGGCTGATGCTGCAGCAGGAGACGCCGGACGACTACGTGATTGCCACGGGGCGGACCACCACCGTGCGGGATATGTGCGAGATTGCATTCCGCCACGTCGGTCTCAATACAGAAGATTATCTCGTCATTGATCCCAACTTGTTCCGCCCCGCGGAAGTAGAAGTGCTGCTGGGCAATCCCGCGAAGGCGAAAGCCAAGCTCGGCTGGGAAGCTGAGATCGGGCTGGAGGCAATGATTCAAGAGATGGTCGAAGCGGACCTCGCGAGACTGAAGTCGAAAGGCTAAAATAAGCCAATGCGCTCCCATCGCGTACTCGTCACCGGAGCCGCCGGCTTTGTCGGGCGTTACGCGATGGCGGCGCTTCGATCAAAGTTGTGCGGGGACAGTGCCCTTCTAGGAATAGGACGGACTGCCAATCCGTCCCACGCCGAAGCCGATTTTCAGGTTATCGACTTATCTGACAAGTCGGCTTTGCGCAAATGCATTGCAGATTTTGCGCCGACTCACATTCTGCATCTGGCAGCTCAAGCTTCGGTGAAGCAGGGCGGATACGCTGTCGCAGAGACGTGGCAGGCCAATGTCGGCGGTCTTTTGAATCTCGCTCAAGCTGCGATGTCGGAGGCGCGGGGGCGGCATTTATATTTGTCAGCTCAAGCGAAATATACGGCCGTGCATTCCTGTCAGGTCAACCTCTCGACGAGACGGCTTCGCCGGATCCGGTAAGTCCCTACGGTAGATCGAAATGGATTGGCGAACAGATCCTGCAGGATATCCTGGGAAGTGGTCGTGGTCATCTCATTGTCCTCAGACCGTTCAACCACACGGGTCCCGGGCAGGACGAACGCTTCGTGGCACCGTCCTTTGCATGTCAGATCGCGCGGATTGAATGTGGCCTCGCTCCTCCCTGTCTCAAGGTCGGCGATTTGACAGCAAAACGCGAGTTCCTCGACGTAAGGGATGTAGTCCGAGCCTACGTCGGTGTCATAGAGGCATCAGACCGGATAGCGGGAGGTGCGATTTTTAATATTGCATGTGGAAAGATGCGTGCAATAGAAGATTTGCTCACGTCTTTCAGGCAGCGATCGCAAGTTTCGTTCGAGGTCGAAGTCGATTCGAGTCGTCTCAGGCCGAGCGAAATCCCAGTCGCGGCGGGTAGTTCAGGTCTCCTACAAGGGGTCACCGGTTGGGTGCCCGAAGTTGCGTGGTCGAAAACACTCGACGATTTAATGGGCTATGCTAGAGGCCGATTTCAAGCTATAAACGGTAAATAACTCCTGCAAAGCGGAGGGCGTCACGATGGGAGGCGCTCAAAGCGGCAGGAGGGGAGCGCCAACACGGTCACGGCTCAACGGGTCACCTGACGGTGGCGTTCAGCGCCAGAGGTTCAACTGGTTCAAGCGCTCCTCTGACTTCTCCTGCTGCCTGATCTAGGCCCGAATCGTTGTCTCGTCCCGAACAACCGTCGGCGCATAGAAGCCCGTTGGCCGAGGAGTGCTGACCGAGACGATCTCGTGCTCCTCGAGGACCTCGTCCGCATCGGCGGCGCCAAGCCCGGATGGGATCTGACCCCGGCCTGGATGGACAAGCTCGGCCTGCCCCGTCTCGCCTGACCTCACCTCCTCGAACCGCCCGGTGCGGACCCGCATGCCGGGTGGTGCAGGAGGCGTGCAGTCCACATGGACTGCCTCCTATCCCGATTCTACAAGACCGAACGAAGAATCAGAGGGAGGAGCGGCCGATGATGGTGCTCGTCGTCGGTGCCGGGGTTGTCGGTCTCGCGATCGGTCGGGAACTGGCCCTGCGCGGCCACGAGGTGATCGTGGCGGAGGCCGAGGGCGGCATCGGGACCGGCGTGTCCTCGCGCAACTCCGAGGTGATCCATGCCGGGATGTACTACCCCGGCGGCTCGCTCCGGGCGCGCCACTGCGTCGAGGGCCGGCGCCGGCTCTACGCCTTCTGCGCGAGCCACGGGGTGCCGCACGCCAGGATCGGTAAGTTGATCGTCGCGGCGACCGAGCCGGAGGGCGCGAAGATCGCGGCGATCCACGCGCAAGGGCTCGAGAACGGCGTCGAGGGCCTGTCGCTCCTCGACGGTGAGGAGGCGCGGCGCCTGGAGCCGAACCTGACCTGCAACGCCGCGCTCCTCTCGACCGAGACCGGCATCGTCGACAGCCACGCCCTGATGCTGGCGCTGCAAGGCGACATCGAGGGGGCGGGCGGCGCGCTCGCCTTCAACACCCCGATCACGCGCCTCGCCCGCTCGCCCGAGGGCTGGGTGGCGCGCTTCGGCGAGGACGAGATCACGGTCGATGCCGTGGTGAACGCCGCGAGCTTCGGCGCGCAAGGCCTCGCCCGGGCGACCGAGGGCTATCCCGAGGCCCGGGTGCCGCGGCTGGTACTCGCCAAGGGCAGTTATTTCGGCTGCATCGGGCGGCCGGCCTTCTCGCGGCTGATTTATCCTGCGCCCGTTGAGGGCGGATTGGGCATCCATCTCACCCTCGATCTCGCCGGACGGATGCGCTTCGGCCCCGACGTCGAGTGGATCGGCGGGCCCGATTACGAGGTCGATCCCGGCCGCGGTGCCCTGTTCACCGCCGCGATCCGCCGCTACTGGCCCGCGCTTCCCGACGGCGCGCTGGTGCCCGACTATGCCGGCATCCGCCCGAAGCTGTCCGGCCCGGGGGAGGGGGCTGCCGACTTCCTCATCGACGGCCCGGCAGAGCACGGGCTGCCAGGGCTGGTGCATCTCTTCGGCATCGAGAGCCCGGGACTGACCTCGAGCCTGTCGCTGGCCGAGGACGTCGCGGATCGGTTGGGGGCGTAGGGTTCATCGCGCAATTAGGGGTCCAGACGAGCCTCGCGCAGGACCGACAATCCGACTCTCAACCCCACCCCGAGCAACCATTAGACTGGTCGGCTTCGGCATGATTTTGCGGCGGGCAGCGCTGGGCAGGAGTATGGACGACGCTTCGCCTTGCCCACATTCCTGCCCATGCAACACCAGCAGCAGGTGAGATCGCTTGGTTCGGTTTTACTCCCGCGACCGGATGGCGATGGCCGGCCAGCGGGACCTGGTTCCGATGCGTCAGGCGACCTTGCCCGCCGGCCTCTCCGGCGGTCCAGGCCGTGCCCGCTGCAACACGGTCTTGGCAAAGACCAGTCGCTTGCGCGTACAGGCGATCATCACGAGCCTGAACGGCTTGCCCTCCTGGCTCAGCTGCTCGCGCATCGCCACCAGGTCCGGGTTCCTCTACCCTGGCGATCGTGCTCGACGCGTTCGCCGGGCGCGCGGTGCGCGGAGGTCCGTAGGCATCTGTGCAAACGTGCGGCGTCGGCAGGTCGAGCTGAGGCAGTAGAACCGCCGCACCTCGATGCGGAGCTTGGTCTGCGATGCCGGCAGCGGCAGATCGGAGGGATGGCGGTGGTAGCGGCGATGGACGGACCGGCTCGCATGACCGCACCCGGGGCACCGGCCGCCGGCTGTGTGCAGTCGCATCGGGATGACGAGGCGATCCTCGCGTCGCTCGACAAACCGTGCGACGCGGCGCTCGGGGATGGCCAGGAGAATGCCCAGGCCACCGACGACGAGGACGGTGGGTCACCCATCATCGGCCGGGGTCAGTCCGCCGCCATCCCCGCAAAGTGAGCAAGAACCAGAAACGGGGCAATCCCGGGGTGGAAGGTCGGCTCGTCGTGTGACGACCGACGTGCTTGCCGCCCGCACCACCCCCCGCCCAAAGAATCGCGTGCGTCCGGCCGCCGTCTTGGCGCGGCGGGGTGCCGCTGCTATCTCCCGTCCACTCTTATCCCCACCGCCGTGCGCCCCGCGCATCGCAGCGCCTGCGCGCCGGAGACAGCCTCACGATGACCGCGTCCCCCATCGACAACATCCGCAACTTCTCGATCGTCGCCCATATCGACCACGGCAAGTCGACGCTCGCCGACCGGCTGATCCAGATCACCGGGGCGGTCGCGGCGCGCGACATGAGCGAGCAGATGCTCGACTCGATGGACATCGAGAAGGAGCGCGGCATCACCATCAAGGCGCAGACCGTGCGCCTGGAATACAAGGCGCAGGACGGGCGCGACTACGTCCTCAACCTGATGGACACTCCCGGCCACGTCGATTTCGCCTACGAGGTGTCGCGCTCGCTCGCCGCCTGCGAGGGCTCGCTCCTCGTCGTCGACGCCTCCCAGGGCGTCGAGGCGCAGACGCTGGCCAACGTCTACCAGGCCCTCGACGCCAACCACGAGATCGTTCCGGTCCTCAACAAGATCGACCTGCCGGCGGCCGAGCCCGACCGGGTCAAGGAGCAGATCGAGGAGGTGATCGGCATCGATGCCAAGGACGCGGTGCCGATCTCGGCCAAGACCGGCGTCAACATCGAGGCGGTGCTGGAGGCGATCGTCACCCGCCTGCCGCCGCCGAAGGGCGACCGTACGGCGCCGCTGAAGGCGCTGCTGGTCGATTCCTGGTACGACGTCTATCTCGGCGTCGTCGTGCTGGTGCGCATCGTCGACGGCGTGCTCAAGAAGGGCATGACGATCCGCATGATGGGGGCGGATGCCGCCTACGGCGTCGAGCGCCTCGGCGTATTCCGCCCGAAGATGCAGGACATGGCCGAACTCGGCCCCGGCGAGGTCGGCTTCTTCACCGGCTCGATCAAGGAAGTCGCCGATACCCGCGTCGGCGACACCATTACCGAGGACAAGCGCAAGACCAAGGAGGCGATGCCGGGCTTCAAGCCTGTGCAGCCGGTGGTGTTCTGCGGTCTGTTCCCGGTCGATGCCGCGGATTTCGAGAATCTGCGCGGCGCGATGGGCAAGTTGCGGCTCAACGACGCCTCGTTCTCTTATGAGATGGAGACCTCGGCCGCCCTCGGTTTCGGCTTCCGCTGCGGCTTCCTCGGGCTTCTCCATCTCGAGATCATCCAGGAGCGGCTGGAGCGCGAGTTCAACCTTGACCTGATCTCGACTGCGCCGAGCGTGGTCTACCACCTCAACATGTCCGACGGGGAGAAGAAGGAGCTTCACAACCCGGCGGACATGCCCGACGTGATGAAGATCGACACGATCGAGGAGCCCTGGATCCGCGCCACCATCATGACGCCGGACGAGTATCTCGGCGGCGTGCTCAAGCTGTGCCAGGACCGGCGCGGCACGCAGATCGACCTCAACTACGTCGGCAAGCGTGCCATGGTCGTCTATGACCTGCCGCTCAACGAGGTGGTGTTCGATTTCTACGACCGGCTGAAGTCGATCTCGAAGGGCTACGCCTCATTCGACTACCATATCTCGGATTACCGCGAGGGTGACCTCGTGAAGATGTCGATCCTGGTCAATGCCGAGCCGGTCGACGCGCTTTCCATGCTGGTCCACCGCACCCGCGCCGAGAGCCGTGGTCGCGCCATGTGCGAGAAGCTGAAGGACCTGATCCCGCGCCACCTGTTCCAGATTCCGGTCCAGGCGGCGATCGGCGGCAAGATCATTGCCCGCGAGACGATCCGGGCCCTGTCCAAGGACGTCACCGCGAAGTGCTATGGCGGCGACATCTCCCGCAAGCGCAAGCTCCTCGA
>NZ_CP043627.1:0-222500 GCF_016804325.1 Methylobacterium aquaticum | reverse complement strand
GTGCATCGCGGGCTGGCCTACAAGGACGACCGGATCTTCCTGCAACTCGCCGATACCACCGTCGTCGCGCTCGAGGCCGAGACCGGCCGGGTGCTGTGGTCGGTGCGGAACGGCGATCCGGCGAAGGGTGAGACCAATACCGCCGCGGTACTGCCCGTGAAGGACAAGGTCATCGTCGGCCTGTCGGGCGGCGAGTACGGCGCGCGCTGCCACGTCACCGCCTACGACCAGGCGACGGGGCGGCGCCTGTGGCGGGCCTTCGCCACCGGGCCGGACGACGAGATGCTGGTCGATCCCGACAAGACGACGGAACTCGGTCGCCCGATCGGCCGGGATTCGTCGCTGAAGAGCTGGGACGGCGAGCAGTGGAAGACCGGCGGAGGATGCGCCTGGGGCTGGTTCTCCTACGATCCCGAGCTGAACCTCGTCTATTACGGTACCGGCAATCCCTCGACCTGGAATCCGGTCCAGCGCCCGGGCGACAACCGCTGGGCGATGGCGATCGTCGCCCGCGACGCCGATACCGGCATGGCCCGCTGGGTCTACCAGATGACGCCCCACGACCAGTGGGACTATGACGGCGTCAACGAGATGATCCTGACCGAACAGGAGATCGCCGGCCGCAGGCGACGTCTGCTCACCCATTTCGACCGCAACGGCTTCGGCTACACCCTCGACCGGGCCACCGGCGACCTGCTGGTGGCCGAAAAGTTCGATCCGAGCGTGAACTGGGCCAAGCGAATCGAGCTCGATCGCGCCTCGCCGGCTTACGGCCGTCCGGTCGTGGACGAGCGTTACGCGCCGGGGACGACCGGGGAGGACGAGACCGTGTCCGGCATCTGCCCGGGGCGCTCGGCGCCAAGAACCAGCAGCCGGCGGCCTACTCGCCGGCGACCGGCCTGTTCTACGTGCCGACCAACCACATGTGCATGGATTACGAGCCGTTCCACGTCACCTATACGCCGGGCCAGCCCTATGTCGGCGCGACGCTGGCGCTGCACCCGCCCCCGGGCACCGACCGGACCGGCGCCTTCATCGCCTGGGACAACGTTTCAGGCCGGATCGCCTGGTCGATCCCGGAGCCGTTCTCGGTCTGGTCGGGGGCGCTCGCCACCGCCGGCGGGGTGGTGTTCTACGGGACTCTCGAAGGCTACCTGAAGGCCGTCGACGCGAAGACCGGCCGGGAACTCTACCGCTTCAAGACGCCGTCGGGGATCGTCGGCAACGTCACTACCTATCGGCATCGCGGACGGCAATACGTGGCGGTCCTGTCCGGCATCGGCGGCTGGGCCGGGATCGGGCTCGCGGCCGGGCTGACCGATCCGGCCGAGGGGTCGGGCGCCGTCGGGGGCTATGCGGCCTTGTCGCATTATACCGCGGCGGGCGGACAGCTGACGGTGTTCGCCCTGCCGGAGCCCTGACCACCGGTCCCGGCTCGGCCGCGCCTTTCACCGACACTCACCACGGAGGCTCTTCGATGCGGGTGCCGATCGCGCTCCTGTGGCTTCTCGCGGCGCCTTCCGCCTGGGCCCAGACCCCGCCGGCGGCCGACGAGCCGGCGATGGCCGCCTGCCTGTCCGGCCTCGTCGCCCGGGCCAAAGAGCAGGGGGTGACGCCATCCCTGGCGGAGGCGCAGCTGGCCGGGCTCACCCCCGATCCGGACGTGCTGGCCGCGACCCACAGGCAGGCGGAGTTCGAGAAGCCGATCTGGGCCTATCTCGATTCTGCGGTCAGCGCCGAGGCAGTGACCGACGGCCGCGCGAAGCTCGCCGCGGAGGCGAGCCTGCCGGCGATCGAGGCGACCTCCGGCATCGACCGGCACGTGCTGGTGGCGATCTGGGGCATCGAATCGGGCTATGGCGGCGTCCTGAACGATCCCCGCAAGGTGCGGCCGGTCCTGCGCTCGCTGGCCACCCTGGCCTGCTCGGGCGACAGGCGGGTCGCGACCTGGACCGAGGAGCTGGTTGCGGCCCTGCGCATCCTCGACCTCGGCCGCACGGTGCCGGAGCGCCTGACCGGTTCCTGGCCGGCGCGATGGGCCATACCCAGTTCATGCCGACGACTTACCTGCGCCACGCCCTCGACTTCGACGGCGATGGGCGGGCCGACATCTGGACCTCGGCGCCGGACGCGCTCGCCTCGACGGCGCATTATCTGAGGAGCCTGGGGTGGCGCCCCGGCGAGGGCTGGGGCGGCGAGGTCGTGCTGCCGGCGGGCTTCGATCATCGCCTGGCCGACGAGACGACGATGCGGTCCGTTGCGGAGTGGCGCGCGCTCGGGGTGACGCCCGCCGGCCGGACGATCGGGGCCGACACCGACACCGCCCGCCTGGTGCTGCCCGCCGGCGCCCGCGGTCCGGCCTTCCTGCTGCGGCCGAACTTCCAGGCCTTGCTCGGCTACAATGCCGCCTTCTCCTACGCACTGGCGGTGGCGCACCTTGCCGATCGATTGCGCGGGGAGCCGGGCTTCGTGCAAGCCTGGCCCGGGGCGACCGACCCCTCAGCCTCGACGAGCGGCGGGAGATCCAGGCCGCCCTCGAGGCGAAGGGTCATCCGGTCGGCGGCATCGACGGGCGGATCGGGCCGCGCAGCCGGGCGGCGATCCGGGCGTACCAGGCGAATGCCGGGCTGGTGGCGGACGGCTACGCCGATGCCGCGCTGCTCGACCGCCTGCGGGCCGGCCCCTGATTCTCGAGGCCGATCGATTCCCCGCCAACGCACGATTCGGGGCTTCGGTACCAACACTTCAGGAGCGAAGAGCCTGACTCCTGTGGAGAAAAGGTTGTCGACTCCTGAATCGGAGAGCCCCGGGCTTAACGCTTGACTCATCGACCGCTGAGCCGGCCAACCTACGCCGATAAGCTCGGATGAGGCTCGAAAGCGTAGATGTCGAAGGCTGCCGAAGGTCGGATCGTCAGGATGGAGGGAGCGCCGCACGAGCGTGCCTCCGCGCCGTTCGACGCCGTGTTCGCGGCCCATGCCGACGCCTTGACGTGCCAGCTCGCCCGGGTCGGCGAGCGGTTCAGCCCGCCGGCGCCCCGGCGCGAGTTGCGCCGCTTCCCGACCGGTGAGGCGGCGCGGCTGATCGGCATCACCGACGCCTATCTGCGCCAGCTGATCCTGTCCGACGAGGCGCTGGAGCCCGAGAAGGGGCCGGCGGGCCGGCGGCAATTCACCTTGGGCCAGATCAACGACCTGCGCCGGCGCCTCGCGCGGACGCGGCCGGGGTACTTGCGCCACCGCCGGGCCGGGGAGCACCTGCAGGTCGTCGCCGTCACCAACGTCAAGGGCCGGTCGGGCAAGACCACCGCGGCGGCGCATCTGGCGCAATACCTGGCGTTGCAGGGCTTTCGCGTGCTCGCGGTCGATCTCGACCCGCAGGCGGCACTCTCGGGCCTGTTCGGCTGCCGGCCCGGCCTCGATGTCGGGGTAAGCCAGACGCTCTACGGCGCGGTGCGGCGCGACGGGGCCGAGCGCCCGCTGAAGGACATCCTGCGGCACACGCATTTTCCGGGCATCGATCTGGTGCCCGGCCATCTCGAACTGATGGCCTGCGAGCACGGCGCCGCGCTGGAGGGAACGGTCGGCCGCGTCGGCGAGGCGCTGGCGGGCCTCGCCGACGCCTACGACGTGGTGGTGGTCGATTGCGCGGCGCAGCTCGGCGCCCTGACCCTCGGGGCGCTCTGCGCCGCGACCGGCATCCTGGTGACGGTGCAGCCGCAGATGGCGGATCTCGCCGGGATGTCGGGCGCGCTGCGGATGACCGCCGACCTTCTCGGCGCGGTGCGCGACGCCGGGGGAGACGTGCAGCCCGATTTCCTGCGCTACCTCGTCACCCGCTACGAGCCGCATGACGGGCCGCAGACCCAGATCGTCGGTCTGTTGCGGTCGTTGTTCGGCGAGCAGGTGATGACGCATGCGGTGCCGCTCTCGCCCGCGATCGCTGAGGCCGGCGCCTCCGGCCGCACGCTGTACGAGGCGGGCCGCGAGAGTCTTTCGCGGCAGGCCTACGACCGGACGGTCGAGGCGCTGGATGCGGTGAATGCCGAGATTACCGGCGAGATCGCGCGGGCCTGGGGCCGTGTCGCGTGAGCCGTTCCCTCATCCCGGGGTCCCCTCCCGGATGACAGCCGCGACACGCGGCACCTTTTGACCCCGCTTCGGCGGTTTCCCGCAACCCGAACCCAGAAAGGATCGATCCGGCAAAAGAAAAAGGCCCCCGAAGCGACGCCCCGGAAGCCCTTCTCTTTAGTGCCTGGCAGCCTGAGAGAACCCAATCCGGCATAATCTGTCAAGCGTGGCGCCGATTCGGCGAACCCTTTTCTGTTGCCTGACGACAGGCATCCCCATGTCACGGATTCAACCGACGACGCCCTTCGGGCGGCGGCCGTTGTCGCTCGCCATGATGGCGGCGCAGGCGGCGGCGAAAGCGTGCCCGGACGAGGCCGCCAGCCACAAATGGCGCACCTTCCGCAACCTGACCGAGGCCAAGCAGCGCCTCGGGATCGGGGACCGGGCACTCGCCGTACTCTCGGCCCTGCTCAGCTTCCATCCCGAGACCGCTCTGGTGCCGGGGCCCGACCTCGTGGTCTTCCCGTCGAACCGCGAATTGTCGGTGCGCGCCCACGGGCCGTCGCCGACGACGCTGCGGCGGGCGCTGACGCAGCTCGTCGAGGCCGGATTGGTGATCCGCCGCGACAGCCCCAACGGCAAGCGCTACGCGCGGCGCGGCGAGGGCGGGCAGATCGAGCAGGCCTTCGGCTTCGACCTCTCGCCCCTTGTGGCCCGGGCCGGCGAGTTCGAGGCGCTGGCCGGAGAGGTCAGGGCGGCCGCCAGGGCACGGGCGCTCCTGCGGGAGGAGATCTCGCTGCTGCGGCGGGACATCGCCAAGATCGTCGCCTTCGCCCGGGAGACGGGACTGAGCGGGGCGTGGGACGAAATCGAGGCGCAATTGCATGGAGCCGGCTCCATGCCGCCGCGCTCGGCCGGCAACGCGATGCTGGCCGAGGTGGCCGAGGGGCTGCGCGGTTTGCGTGCCGCGGTGGATAAGTGCCTAGCGGAATCGACGGAATTCCGAAAAATGGACGCCTGTGAGTCCCAGGTCGGCTGTCACCATCAGAGTTCAAAACCTGAGTCTTTCCAGAATCTTGAACGGGGTTTGCGGGGACGGGAGGACAAGGTCGCAGCGCCCCTCGCGGAGAGCGTAGTGCCGAACGACCGCGCGTTGCCGCTCGGGCTGGTGCTCGAGGCGTGCCCGGACATCGCAGCTTACGCCCGTCACGGGATCGCCAACTGGCGGGACTTCCTCGGCACGGCCACGGTCGTTCGGGCGAGCCTCGGGATCGGACTGCCTGCGTGGAGCATGGCGGTCGAGGCGATGGGTGAGGAGCAGGCGGCGGTAGTGCTCGCCTGTATCCTGCAGCGTGGGCCGACGATTGCGGCCCCAGGGGCCTATCTGCGCGACCTTGCCGAGAAGGCGCGTGCCGGCCGGTTTTCGGCCTGGCCGATGGTGATGGCGCTATGGCGAATGCGGCAGGAGACCCGAATATCTGCTTCAGCCGTCGCGGGACCGCTCCCCAGATCGACGATTCCGGGGAGGCTGCGAGCGGCCGGCCTCCATGGATGACGGGATGCACGACGATCCCGAAGCGACTGTCTCCTGAAGACGAGCGATGCCGATGACCAGACTGGGGGTAATCCTCACCGTCATTCTCACTGCCATGGCGATCTCGGTCGGCGTGAGCCCGCTCAAAGCGGGGAGTGCAGGCCTCGTCATCAAGGATCCGGTTCCGGCCGAGCTTCGGGAGCGCGTCGCCGATCTGCTGCGGATCATGAGGCCCGCCGATGCCGCCGTGGCGATCGATGCAACCCGGATCATCGACGGCCCTCTCTGGAGTCAATACGGCATGCTGATCCTGCGGGTCGAAGCCGGTTGCCGCGAAGGCCTGTGCATGACGGTCGTGACCCGCGTGAAGAAGAACGGGCTGATCCCGGAAGTGACGCTCAATGCGGGCACCCTGGTCTGGATTGCCGATCACAGCGATCCGCTCTGGGGTGAATCGGCCCACCCGATCCGCTTCAAAGCGGCAGGCTCCACAGGCATCGACCTCTGGAATCGCCACGGCGGCTGGGTCGTCGATGCCTGCGGCGACTGCTTTCTCTCCGCGGAGGAACTGGCGCGGCGTTTCCCGGCGACGCCTTCACCCCCTTCGCCGAGCCCAACCTTCGAGGAGTTCAGACGCTCGCTGGACTTGAATCCGTGACCGTCCCCACCTGCGAGGTCCGCCGCGCCAGCGCGACCGCCTCGCGGATCACATCGGGATCGCCGACCTCGTTCGCGAGGATCAGGACGAGACGGGTCATGAGCGCCGCGCTCTCGGCCTCGTCAAGGTCGCGATGGGCGCTGACCAGGATCTCGTAGACGTCGTCGGCCCGGCCGCGGAAGCCGTCATCCTGCCGGAGCGCCATCACGCGGCCTCCCGGACGGCGGAGGCGGGGCGGCCTGTGGCGCGGGCGACGGCCTGCACGACGGCAACGGGATCGGGGGTCGCGAAGCGGGCCGCCACGTGGGCATCGGGGCGGATCAGGTAGGCGGTGCCGGGCGCGGCATCGTAGCGGGCGGCGGCCAGGCCGTCCGGGTCGTGGACGGTCTCGGCGCCCGGAACGGGGAGGGGACTCACCACGACGAGGCGCAGGCCGAGGCCCGCCAGCGGCGCGAGGTCCGGCAACGGCTCACCGGCGAAGAGCAGGAGCGTGAACGACCCGCCGAGCCGGTCGAGCAGCCAGGCGGGCCGGCCCTCGGCATCGGTGACCGGCGCGTCGGGACAGGTCGTGCCGGGTTCGGGGCCGCCGGAAAACGGGTCTGCATCGGGTGTCTGCAACGACAGGCCGGCGAGGGAGCAGGGCCGCGAGAGGCGTCCGGCATTGAGGAGGGCGCGGGCGAAGGGCGCCTCGGCGGCGAGCGCCAGAACGCCGTCGCGCAAGCCGCGTTCGGCTCCGGTGCGCGGGGTCATGAAGGCGGTGGTGCGGCTCGAATGCAGGATGTTCTCGTCGGCGGCCCGACCGCGCTCCTCGTCGTAGGTGGCGATCAGCGATTCGGGCGCCTCGCCGGCCAGGACCAGGGCGAGCTTCCAGCACAGGTTGTCGGCATCCTGCACGCCGCCATTGCCGCCCGGGCCCCGAACGGGCTCACCACATGGGCGCTGTCGCCGGCGAAGATCACTCGTCCGTGGACGAAGCGCTCGAGCCTCGCGCAGCGGAAGCTGTAGACCGAGCACCATTCGAGAGCCACGGGCGTGTCCGCGCCGACCACCGCCCGCACCCGCGGCATCACCCGGTCGGGCTGCCGTTCCAGTTCGGGATCGGCATCGGGGCCGAGCTGGAAGTCGAGGCGGAAGACGTCGTCGGGCTGGCGGTGCATCAGCGCGCTCTGGCCGGCATGGAAGGTCGGCTCGAACCAGAACAGGCGCTCGGTCGGGAAGCCGGCCTGCATCGTCACGTCGGCGATGAGGAAGCGCTCCTCGAAGCGCTGGCCGGGGAAGGGCAGGCCCATCCGGGTGCGGGTCGGCGACCGGGCGCCGTCGGCGGCGATCACCCAGGCGGCTTCCACCTGGTAGGTGCCGTGCGGAGACTCCACGGTGAGGCGCACGCCGTCGCCGGTCTGGGCGAGGTCGGTGACGGCGTTCTTCCAGCGTAAGGCAATCAGCTCCGGAAAATCCCTGGTCCGGTCGACCAGAAACTCTTCGACGTAATATTGCTGGAGGTTGACGAAGGCCGGGCGCCGGTGCCCGCCCTCGGGCAGGAGGTCGAAGCGGTAGAGCTCCCGCGCGCCGTGGAAGACGCGGCCGGTGTTCCAGGTCACGCCCTTCTCGACCATGCGGCTCCCCACGCCGAGCCGGTCCCAGATCTCCAGGGTGCGCTTGGCCCAGCAGATCGCCCGGCTGCCGGTCGCGACGGTGTCGTCGTCGTCGAGCACCACCACCGGCACCCCGCGGGTCGCGAGATCGATGGCGCAGGTGAGGCCGACCGGCCCGGCACCGATCACCACGACCGGCCGGCGCTGGCTCCCGCCGGTGAGTTCCGGTGGTGCGACGGAGGCATAGCGGGGCGTGCTCATCGGCGGCCTCTCGGCGTTTCCCTCGTTCAGGACGCGCCCGGTTGATCCGGGCGTCGCTCTCTCGTTCGAGCCGGCGGGAGGTCAGCCCTCCAGCGCCCGCCACATCTCGATGTCGCGCTCGGCAGTCCAGATCCGCGGCGTGTCGATGCCCTTGGCCTCGTCGTAGGCGCGGCTGACGTCGAAGGGCATGCAATGCTCGAAGATGACCCAGTGCCCGTATTTGGGCCGCATCTCGGTCATCGCCCGGGTATAGACCGTCTTGAGGTCCTGGCCGGCCGCCACCCCCTCGCGGGCGATGGCGTAGAGGTCGCGCAGGAAGGCGCGGGTGCCCTCCAGGCCCTCGCGGATCCGGTCAGGCGTCGTCAGCGCCTCGCCGCGGCCCGGCACCAGGGCGGCGGGCCCAAGCGCCTCCAGCCGGTCGAGGGTGGCGGGCCAGTCCTGGAAATGCGCGTCGCCGCAATACGGGGTGGCGCCGTATTCGACGAGGTCGCCGGAGAACAGAACCTTCTCCTTCGGCAGCCACGCGATGGTGTCGCCGGCGGTGTGGCCGCGCCCGGCATGGATGATCCGCACCTCGCGCGAGCCGAGCCAGAGGGTCATCTCGCCGTGGAAGGTCAGCGTCGGCCAGGTCAGGCCCGGAATCTCCTCGCGCCCGCGGAACAGCCGCGGGAAGCGCTGGATCTCCGAATCCATGTCCTGCTGCCCGCGCTCGACGATCATCGCCCGGGCGACGTCGCTAGCGATGACGTTGACCCGGTCCGGATAGCCGGCGACGCCGAGCACCCGCACGGCGTGGTAATGCGTCAGCAGCACGTGGCGGATCGGCTTGTCGGTGACCGCGCGAACGCGCCGCACCAGGTCGCCGGCCATGCGCGGGGTGGCGCGGGCGTCGATCACCAGCACCGAATCGTCGCCGACCACGATGCCGGAATTCGGATCGCCCTCGGCGGTGAGCGCGTAGACGCCCGGCGCCAGTTCAGAGAAGGTTTCCTGCTTCTCGGCGAGGTCGCCCTGGCTGGCGAAGCCCTTGCTCATGCGGTTGCCTCCCGTGGCTCTTGTCTGGCCGATGCCATCGTCTTGCCGGTGCCGTTCGAACGCGGCATCGTGCGGCGCGCCTTGAGGCACGCGCGGTGCTTGTTGCACTTGCAACTTGATGTAAGATGTTGCGATCGCAACCGTCAAGGGGCCGCGCCTCGCACCGATGGACCGCCTGAACCTGCTCAGCTTCTCGCCGTTCCGGCTCAACCGGCTCGCCACCGAGTTCAGCCAGGCGCTCGCCGCCGATTACGCGCGGTTCGGCATCGACATTCCGGAATGGCGGGTGCTGGCGACGCTGGGGCAGCATGACGGACCGCGCAGCGCGGCCTACGTCGTGCGCTGCACCCGCACGCACAAGTCGCGGATCAGCCGGGCGGTGAGCCACCTGATGGAACTCGGCCTCGTCGAGCGCCAGGAGGGCGGTGACGACCGGCGCGAGATCATGCTGCACCTCACCGCGCAGGGGCGGGCGACCTATGCCGAGCTGGTGCCGATCCTGCTCGCCCGGGAGGCCCAGCTCCTGTCGGGGTTCGACGAGGCGCAGAGGCGCGATTTCGAGCGGCTGCTGGGTGTGCTGGAGGAGGCGCTCGGGATGGTGCGGTGCCGGGAGGAGTGAGGGAGCCGCAGCGTTCGCGATGGGATCGAGCCACCGAGAGCCTGTTTGACCTCATCGACAATCTTCGTACCCTCCTCGTCATTCCGGGCTCCGCTGCGCGGCCCCGGAATGACACGGCGGGTTCGAGATCCGTAGAGGTCAGTCGAACAGGCTCTGAATGGTATCGAGCGAATGAATCGAGATTTTATATTTTATTTATTTAATAATTGAATATTTCTGAGTCTGTTTGACTCGCGAAATATTTGCGAAATTTATCTGTAACGACCTTTTCCATCCCTCTCGCGACATCATCCTGAGGTACGACTGAGATGAGCCTCGAAGGAGGGCTTTAGAAGTCTTCGCGATACCTGGAGCCCTCCTTCGAGGTCAGTCGATCTTCGATCGACCAACACCTCAGGATGAGGTCGTGTGTGGGAGTAAGTGCTTTAGTCAATCAAACAAGCTCTCATATCCACCGCGTCAAAACCGCCGAGCAAGGCGAACAGGCGCTCGAATCGGAGAAAAAATGCCTTACCCACCGACGACGGCGAGCACCGGCGCATCGGCCCGCGCGACGTAAGCCGTCAGGATCACGAAGACGAGGACCGTGAGCGCGTTCCAGGCCAGGTAGCGGCTGCGGTCGACCAGAGTGCGGGTCTTGACGGCGGCGGGCATGGTCAGGGCTCCTCGGTGAGGGACGAGCGGCGCCGGCCGGTCGAACCGGCAGCGCTGCGTCGCATTCCGGCCATATTCAAGCCCGGCCGTGCCCGACCGTCAATGAACGCGCCTCCCAAAATGGCCGGCAACCGGAGAAGACATGTCTGCGGCAACCCGAGATAGGGGAAGGATCGTCTTCATCCGGCGCTTCTCACCGGGCGGGCCGGAACACGGCCGCATCGGTTCCGTTGCCGCTGACGCAGCGGCGCGCCCTCGCGTCCCGAGACGAGCAAGGTCTTTTTCCCGATGCAGGCGCCGATCCGCTTCGATCCCTCCCTGGAGAGCGTGCAGCCCGACGAAGGGGAGGTGCAGGCGGAGATGATCCGGGTCTTCGAGCGGATCCAGGAGACGACGCTGAAGGATTACGGCCACGCGGTGCGCGGCGTCCACGCCAAGAGCCACGGCCTGCTCACCGGCCGCCTGACGGTGCTGCCGGACCTGCCCGCGCCGCTGGCGCAGGGACTGTTCGCGACGCCCGGCACCTACGAGGCGGTGGTGCGGCTCTCGACCAATCCGGGCGACATCCTGGACGACAGCGTCTCGACGCCCCGCGGCCTCGCCCTGAAGGTGATCGGCGTGCCCGGCGAACGCCTGCCCGGAGCGGGGGGCGACACCCAGGACTTCGTGATGGCGAACGCCCCGGCCTTCACCGCCCCCGATGCGAAGGCCTTCCTGAAGAGCCTGAAGCTCCTCGCCGCCACCACGGACACGCCGCAGGTGTTCAAGAAGGTGTTTTCCGCCGCGCTCCGCGGCGTCGAGACGGCCCTGGAGGCGGTGGGAAGCAAGAGTCCGACGCTGATCGCCCTCGGCGGCCATCCCGAGACGCACATCCTCGGCGAGACCTTCTACAGCCAGGCGCCCCTGCGCTGGGGCGACTACGTCGCCAAGGTCGCGCTCGCTCCGGTCTCGCCGGCCCTCACCGCGCTGACGGGCGCCTCCCTGAACGTCAACGGCAGGCCGAACGGCCTGCGCGAGGCGGTCTCCGGCTTCTTCTCAGGCCATGAGGGCGTGTGGGAGTTGCGCGCCCAGCTCCTCACCGACCGCGCGGCGATGCCGATCGAGGATGCCTCGCAGCCTTGGCCGGAGGCGCTGAGCCCTTATCTTCCGGTCGCCCGGATCACCGTCCCGCCGCAGGAGAGCTGGAGCGACGCGAAGGTCCGCGACCTCGACGACGGCCTCGCCTTCAGCCCGTGGCACGGACTCGCGGCGCACCAGCCCCTCGGCTCGGTGATGCGGGCGCGCCGTGCGGTCTATCCGCGCTCGGCCGGATTCCGGGCGAGTCACAATGGCTGCCCGATTCACGAACCCGCCCGTCCCTGAAGGATGCCCCGATGGTGTTCCCGTCCCTGACCGCCGCCTACGGCGCCGTGCTGGCGCTGCTCTTTGCCGGGCTCTCCGGCTGGGTGATGGCCCGGCGCCTCTCCGCCAACGTCCTGCACGGCGATGGCGGCGACGCCGTGCTGCTGCACCGCGCCCGATCCCAGGCCAACTTCGCCGAATACGTGCCGTTCATCCTGCTCCTCGTCGGCCTGCTCGAGGCGCACGGGGCGAGCCGGGCCCTGGTCCACGGCCTGCTCCTGGTGCTGCTGGTCGGCCGGGTGCTGCACCCGTTCGGCATGACGGCGCCGGCGAACTCGCCCCGCCAATACGCCTGCCGGGGCGGCGGCATCCTGGCGACCTTCGCGGTGCTGATCGTCGCCGCGCTGGCGCTGCTGCTGCGGCTCGCCTGATCCAGGCCGGTTTCGCCGAAGCGGTGACCGGTTCGGCGCGAAGAATTCGCGACACACCAAGAACCTGAGCGGGCGAAGCGTTGGCCCGCCACCGCTAAGTCTGCCGAGGTCTCGTCGCGCCCGGGCCGCCCGCCGGCGTCAGCTCCGCCGGATCGGTGCGCCGCTGCCGGCTTCCGCCGTCACCGCGCCGCCCGCGGCGATCACCCGGCCGCGGCAGAGCACGGTGTCGGGCCAGCCCGTGACCGTGCGGCCGGTATAGGGAGTGAAGCCGGTGCGGTCCTCGACCATCGCGTCCGAGAGGGTGACGCGCCGGGACGGATCCCAGAGGCAGAGATCGGCATCCATCCCCACCGCCACCGAGCCCTTCCCCGTCAGGCCGTAGATCCGGGCCGGCGCCGTCGCGGTGATCTCGACGAACTTCCTCAATCCCAGGCGCCCGCCCGACACCATGGCGTCGAAGAGCAGCGGCAGGCGCATCTGCAGGCCCGGCATGCCGTTGGCGATCTCCTTGAAGGTCGCGCCCGGACCGGCCTTGAGCTTGCCGGTCTCGTCGTAGCGGTAGGGAGCGTGGTCGGAGGAGACGGTCTGGAGGTCGCCGAGATCGAGGGCGCGCCACAGGGCCTCCTGGTCGCGGGCCTCGCGGAGCGGCGGCGAGCACATCCACTTCGCCCCCTCCAGGCCCGGCCGGTCGAGGTCGGATTCGGTGAGGAACAGGTATTGCGGGCAGGTCTCGGCATAGACCTTGGCGCCCTCGCCGCGGGCGCGGCGCAGGATCGCGGCGCCTTCCTCGGTCGAGACGTGGAAGATCATCACCGGCTGGTCGAGGTATTGCGAGAACCGCACCACCCGCTCGAACGCCTCCGATTCCGACAGGCGCGGATGGCTGGCGGCGTGGTATTTCGGCGCCGTCCTGCCCGCCTTCAGCAATTGCCGGCTGGCGAAGGCGATGAGGCCGTGGTTCTCGGCATGCACGCAGACCAGGGCGCCGACCTCTTTTGCCGCCGCCATCAGGTCGAGCAACGCCTCGTCGGCGAGCCGCAGGCGGTCATAGGTCATGAACGCCTTGAGCGAGAGGTGGCCGCCCTGCGCCAGCGCCGGGATGTCCCGGCTCAGGGCCTTCTCGGTCGCATCCGCCACGATGAGGTGGAAGGCGTAGTCGATCACCGCGCCGCGCGTCGCCAGCGCCGCGTAGTCCTCGACCACTTGGCGCAAATCCATCCCGACATGCTGGGCCGCGAAGGCGATGACGCTGGTGGTGCCGCCGAGCGCCGCCGAGCGGGTGGCGCTCTCCCAGGTATCGGCGTTCATCAGCCCGGAGGCCGAGAGCTGCTCGATATGGGCGTGGCTGTCGATCCCGCCCGGCAGCACCAGCTGATCGGTCGCGTCGATCTCCTGCCGTCCCGGGGCGAGGTCGAGGCCGATCGCCGCGATCCGGCCGTCGCGGAGTCCGAGATCGGCGGAGAAGACGTCGCTCGCAGTGGCGACGGTGCCGCCGCGGATCACGGTGTCGAAGGCGGGCTCACTCATACAAACGCTCCTCGTCCGAAACTTGCTAGGCTCAAGGTCTGACACCTCAGGAGGCCACCATGCAGATGACCGATTCGGCGAGCGACCGGCGCATCCTCGTCATCAACCCGAACTCGAACGACGCCGTCACGCGCGGCCTCGAAGGCGCGCTGGCGCCCCTCGCGCGGCCGGGCTTCGCCATCGACTGCCGGACGCTCGCCGAGGGGCCGTTCGGCATCCAGTTGCAGGCCGATGTCGAGCAGGTGGCCCTGCCGCTGCGCGACCTCGTGCGGCGCGAGGCGGCCGACGCCTATGTCATCGCCTGCTATTCCGACCCCGGCCTCCATGTCTGCCGCGAGGCGACCGACCGGCCGGTGCTCGGCATCGCCGAATGCGGCATCCTCACCGCGCTCGCCCGGGCCGACCGGTTCGGCGTGATCGCGGTGGCGAGCCGCTCGATCCCGCGCCACCTGCGGGCCTTGCGCCAGATGGGGGTGAGCGATCGGCTGGCCGGCGAGAGGGCCCTCGAGATGACGGTGGCCGAGACCGCGAGCGGCACCGACACGCTGGCCCGGATGATCGCCGTCGGTCGCGACCTGCGCGACCGGGACGGGGCGGGGGTCATCGTGATGGGCTGCGCCGGCATGGCGGTCCACCGGCGCGGCCTGGAGCGGGAACTCGGCATCCCGGTCATCGACCCGGTCCAGGCCGCGGTGGCGATGGCGATCGGGATCGTGGCGGTCGCCTGACGTCACGCGGGGAGCACCACGCCGGTCTGGGCGGTGATGCGGCCGTAATGCTCGATGCGGCGGTGGCGGGCGAAGTCGAAGATCGTCTCCTTGCCGAACCGGGTCTCGTCGAGATCGCACGGGACGACGAGCACCCCGTCGGCCTCGCCGGGAAGCTCGGCGACGATCTTCCCGTTCGGATCGCAGATCAGGGTGCCGCCGGTGAGGTGGTGGCCATCCTCGTCTCCGGCCTTGGCCACCGCCACCACCCAGGTGGCGTTCTGGTAGGCGCCGGCCTGGACCGAGAGGCGGTGATGGAACAGCCGCTCCTCGATGCCCTCGGCGTTGCGCTGGCTGTTGACCGAGGGCGTGTTGAAGCCGAGCACCACCATCTCGACGCCCTGCAGCCCCATCACCCGGTAGGTCTCGGGCCAGCGCCGGTCGTTGCAGATGCACATGCCGAGGATGCCGTCGAGCATCCGCCAGACCGGGAAGCCGAGATCGCCCGGCTCGAAATAGCGTTTTTCGAGGTGCTGGTGGGTGCGCTCGGGGTCGAACTCGTCGTGGCCGGGCAGGTGGACCTTGCGGTACTTGCCGACGATGGTGCCGTCGCGGTCGACCAGGATCGAGGTGTTGAAGTGCCGGCCCTCCGGCGTCAGCTCGGCATAGCCGAACGACATCGCCATGCCGTGCTCGCGAGCCCGGGCGAAGAGCGGGGCGGTGGCCGGGCCCGGCATCTCGCGCTCGAACCAATGGTCGGCCTCGGCGCGGTTCTCGTGGTACCAGCGCGGGAAGAAGGTGGTGAGCGCCAGTTCCGGATAGACGATCAGGTCGGCGTCCTGGCTCTTGGCCTCGTCCATCAGCGCGATCATCCGGGCGACGACGCTGTCGCGGTCCTCGGCCTTCTGGATCGGCCCGAGCTGGGCGGCGGCGGTGCGGATCATGCGCATGAAGATTCCTTAGAGATCAGAAAGAGTTGGCGGAATGGCGCAGGTAAACCCCTCCCCCCTCTGCGGGGGAGGGTGCCCGGCGGAGCCGGGCGGGAGAGGGGACGCCGCTTCAGGAAATGGCGGAACCGTTCTGAAAGGCGCCGCCTGGAGCATCGTCGCGCTGCCCCTCTCCCGGCCCCCTCCGGGGGCCACCCTCCCCCGCAGAGGGGGGAGGGGGACGCACACGACCGGGGTTCGAAAACCTCACGCCGCCGGCTCCGCCGCCAGTCCCCGCCTCGCGCCCGGCCGGAAATGCGGGATCGCCGCCAGCAACTCCCGCGTGTAGGCGGTGCGCGGCGTGCGGAAGAGATCGCGGCTGACGCCCTCCTCGACCACCCGGCCGCCCTGGAGCACCAGGGTGCGCTCGCACATCATCCGCACCACGTTGAGGTCGTGGCTCACGAACAGGAAGGCGAGGCCGTCCTGCCGGCGCAGGTCGTCGAGGAGGCGGAGCACCCCGGCCTGGACCGAGACGTCGAGGGCCGCCGTCGGCTCGTCGAGGACGAGGAGCCGGGGCTTCACGGCGATCGCCCGGGCGATGCCGATGCGGGCCTTCTGGCCGCCGGAGAGCTGGTGCGGGAACCGGTCGAGGAGGGCGGCGGGCAGGCCCGCCCGCTCGGCGCTCTCGATCACCCGCAGGCGCAAGGCCTCGCCCCGGAGCGACGTCAGGCGCTTCAGCGGATGGGCGATGCAGTCGAAGGCCGAGAAGCGTGGGTTGAGGCTGTCGGTCGGGTCCTGGAACACGATCTGGATCGCGCGCCGGTGGGGCGAGCGGTGGAAGTCGCGGGCGGGAATCGTGCCGATCGATTCGCCATCGAACAGGATCTGTCCGGCGCTGGCATCGAGCAGCCGGCAGATCATCCGCGACGTGGTGCTCTTGCCCGATCCCGATTCGCCGACGAGGCCGAGGCTCTCGCCCTCGCGAAGCGAGAACGATACGTCCTCCACCGCCATGGCGCCGCCGAAGACCTTCCCGAGCCCCTGCACCTCGAGGAGCGGCGGCGTGCCGGGCGTGGCGGCCGGCCGGGGCAGAGCCGGCGGGCGGGGGCCCTCCGGCACGAGGTCGGAGAGCGTCGAGGTCGGGGTCGGCGAGGCGGCGACGAGGCGTTTGGTGTAGGGGTGGCGGGGCGCGGAGAAGAGCGCGTCCGGCTCGCCCTCCTCGACGAGGCGGCCCTGCTCCATCACGGCGATGCGGCCGCAATACTGGGCGGCGAGGCCGAGATCGTGGGTGATGAGGATCATCGCCATGCCGCGCTCGGCGGTGAGCCGGGCGACGAGATCCATCACGGTCTTCTGGGTCGTCACGTCGAGGCCGGTGGTCGGCTCGTCGGCGATCAGCAAGGCCGGGCGGCAGGCGAGCGCGAGCGCGATCATCACCCGCTGGCACATCCCGCCGGAGAGTTCGTGCGGGTAGGCGTCGAGGCGGCGCGCAGCGTCGCGGATGCGCACCGCCTCCAGGCTCTCCAGCGCCCGCTCCCGCGCCTGGGCCTTCGACAGCCCGCCCGCCACCAGCACGTCGGCGAGCTGGCGGCCGATCGGGCGGATCGGGTTCAGCGCCGCCCGCGGGTTCTGGAAGATCATGCCGATCGCCTGGCCGTGCGCCGCCCGCAGGTCCGAGGCCGAGAGCCGGGTCACGTCCTGGCCGCGGAAGCGCACCTGCCCGCCGGTGATGCGCCCGGCCCGGTCGAGGAGGCGCGCCGCCGCGAAGGCGGTGACGGACTTGCCCGAGCCGGATTCGCCGACGAGGCCGAGGCTCTCGCCGGGCGCGACCGCGAGCGAGACGCCGCGCAGGGCCTCGACCGGGCCGCGCCGCGTCGCGAAGGTGACCCGCAGGTCCTCGATCGAGAGAAGGGGAGGCTGCATCAGGTCCGCATCCGGGGATCGAGGATGTCGCGCAGGCCGTCGCCGAGCAGGTTGAAGCACAGCACCGCCAGCATCAGGGCGAGGCCCGGGAAGGCGACGAGCCACCACTTGCCGGTGGTGATGAAGCGCGCACCCTCCGCGAC
The DNA here is from genome assembly GCF_016804325.1 of Methylobacterium aquaticum. Taxonomy (NCBI): domain Bacteria; kingdom Pseudomonadati; phylum Pseudomonadota; class Alphaproteobacteria; order Hyphomicrobiales; family Methylobacteriaceae; genus Methylobacterium; species Methylobacterium aquaticum. The sequence goes on along the minus strand of NZ_CP043627.1, from coordinate 205,076 downwards.
CAGGATGCCCCATTCCGGCGTCGGCGGGCGCACCCCCAAGCCGATGAAGGAGAGACCTGCCGCGTTGAGGATCGCCCAGCCGAGATTGAGCGAGATCTGCACCGCCATGGCGGGGAGCACGTTCGGGAGCAGGAAGCGCAGGACCACCGCGAGATGGCCCTCGCCGCCGGCCCGCGCCGCCTCGACGTAGCCGGCATCGCGCCGCACGTTCACCTCGGCCCGGGCGAAGCGGATGTAGAACGGCAGGTTGATGATCGCGGTGGCGATGACGATGTTCTCGACCCGGTTGCCGAGGGCCGCGACGAGCGCCATCGCCAGGACGAAGAGCGGGAAGGCCATCAGCACGTCGACGAGGCGCCCGACCACCCGGTCGAGCCGGCCGCCGGCATAGCCGCTCACACCCCCGATCACGGCGCCAAGCGCGAAGGAGAGCCCCACCGCCGAGAGCGCGATGGCGAGATCGAGCCGCGTCGCCGCGATGATGCGGCTCAGGACGTCGCGGCCGAGCTGGTCGGTGCCGGCCCAATGCGCGGCGCTCGGCGGCTGGAGCGCCACCGACACGTCGGAGGCGACGGGGTCGTAGGGGGTGAGAAGGGGGCTGAACAGCGCGACGAGGCAGAGCAGAGAGGCGCCTGCCGCCGCGACGGCGGTGAGCGGATTCTCGCGCAGCACGTATCCGGCGTGCCTCAGGGTGCTGGGCGGGGGCGCGAGGGCGGGGGAGACGGCGTTCATCACGACTACTCGATTGAGACGCGCGGGTCGGCGAGGCCGTAGAGCACGTCGACCGTGAGGTTCACGACGACGAACAGGCTCGCCATCAACAGCACGAAGCCCTGGACCGGGGCGTAATCCGAGGCGAGGAGCGCATCGAGCGCGTAGGAGGCGACGCCGGGCCAGGAAAACACCTTTTCCACCAGCACGTTGGCCCCGAGCATGGTGGAGAACACGATGCCCGCGATGGTCAGAACCGGCAGGATCGCGTTGCGCAGCGCATAGGTCACGATCACCCGCCGGCGCGGCAGTCCCAAGGATCGGGCGGTGCGGATGAAGTCGCTGCCGAGCACGCTCAGCATCGCCGCCCGGGTGATGCGGGCGAGCGGCGCCAGCACGAACAACGCCATGGTGAGCGCCGGCAGCACCAACTGACCGGCCGCGGCGCGCCAGCCTTCCCAGTCGCCGACGAGCAGGAAGTCGATCAGCAGGAAGCCGGTGATGTCCGGCGGGCTTGCCGCGAACACGTCGATGCGGCCGGTCGGGTCGGGGGCGACGCCGAGCAGGTAGTAGAAGACGTAGATCAGGAGCAGACCCGACACGAAGGTCGGCACGCAGACCCCGAGCGCGCACAGGAAGCGCACGGCATGGTCCACCGGCGAGCCCGGCCGGAGGGCCGCCGCGATGCCGAGCGGGATCGCGAGCAGGAGCGCGATGACGAGCGCCGTCAGGGTCAGTTCGAGGGAGGCCGGCAGGCGCTGGCGGAGATCCGTCAGCACCGGCTGGCCGGTCGTCATCGAGCGGCCGAGCTGGCCGCGGGCCACGTCGCCGAGATAGCGCACCAGCTGCTCGGGCACCGGCTTGTCGAGGCCCATCTGGCGGCGGATCTCCTCGATCTCCGCCTTGCCGGCATTGGGCCCGGAGGCGAAGAACACCGCCGGGTCGCCGGGCAGCACCCGCATCAGCAGGAAGGTGAAGACCAGGACGCCGAGAAGCGCCGGCAGCGAGGACAGGAAGCGCCGCCCGGTGCGCCGGGCGATGCCGGAGGCGGAGGCCATCCGGCTACTTCCGCGACAGGTCGCGGTAATCGACCTGGCGGTGGAACTGGTAGGTATAGCCCTCGACGGATTGCGCCATCACGGCGTCCTGGTTCGGCTGCCAGATCGGGATCTGCGGCATCAGGGCGAGGTGGCGCTTGTTGAGCGCCCGGGCCTCGTCGTCGTACCGGGCGGGATCACGCTCGAACCGGGCCTTGGCGGCGAGCTCGTTGATCTCGGGATCGTCGATCGAGCTGTAGTTCCAGCGCTGGTTGCCGGTGTAGAAGTTGCGGTAGAAATAATCCGGTGAGGGCAGCCAGGCGACGATGCCCTCGGTGAAGAACGGCAGCTTCTTCTCGCTCACCTGCGTCGACATCTGCGCGTCGGGCAGCTTCTGGATCTCGACCTTGACGCCGATCTTCTCGAGCGATTCGCGGATCAGGGCGGCCATCGGTTCGGCGGTGGCGGCCTGGCCGACATTGAAGCTGAAGGTGGTCGAGAACCCGTCCGGCAGCCCGGCCTTCGCCAGCAGCGCCTTGGCCTTGGCCAGATCGAGCGTCACCGGCTGCATGAAGGGAAAGACCGGCTGCGGGTCGCCCTCGCCCCAGGTCGCGCCGAAAAGCGGCTTGCCGCGGCCGAACAGGGCGGCCTTGAACATCGACTCGTAGGGCAGGGCGTAGGCCAATGCCTGGCGCACCTCGACCTTGTCGAAGGGCGGCATCCTGGTGTTGAAGGAGATCAGCGTCGCCGCGTTGAATTGCGGCGTGGCGATCACCTTGAGCTTAGCCTTCTCCTTCAGCGCCAGCGCGTCGTTGGCCTGGAGGTCGATGACGATGTCGGCGTCGCCCTTCTCGACGAGATTGGCGCGGGTCGCCGGATCGGGGATGGTCTGGGCGATGATGCGCTTGAAGCCGGCGGGCTTGTCCGGCGCGGCGCCTCTCCAGTCGGCATTGCGCTTCAGCACCACCTGCTCGCCGGGCTTGAACACGTCGACGCTGTAGGCGCCGCTGCCGACGGCGTGGTCCTTGAGCCACGCTTGCGCCCAGGGGTCTTCCGCCGTCGCGTGCGACTTCGCGACCTTGGAATTGATGACGATGGCGTAGACGGTGGCGAGGTTCGGCAGGGCCAGCCGGTCGGGCTTCGGCAGCGTGACCTTGAAGGTGTGCGGATCGACCACCGTGAACTGATCGGGGCTGGTCAGCGAGCCGGTGAGGAGCTGCGGCGCGGCGAGCGACTTCGCCGAGACCGCGCGGTCGAGGGACCACTTCACGTCCTCGGCCGTGACCGGGGTGCCGTCCTGGAACTTCGCGTCCTTGCGGAGATGAAAGGTGAGGGTCAGGCCGTCGGGGCTGACCTCGTAGCGCTCGGCCAGTTCGCCGCGCACCGAATCGAGGTCGAACACCCAGTTGTCGCCGAGCTTCTTGCGGCCGAAGGTGACGAGACGGTCATACGTGCTGAGGCTGATCGCGAAGGCCTCGCGGGTGGTGCCCGGCATGGTCGGGTCGAGGGTGTTGACCGCCGCCCCCGTGACGTAGCGCAGGGTCTCGGCCCGGCTCTGGGCTCTCGCCGGCCCGGCCACGACGAGGGCCGTGAGCAGGGCCGCCGCGAGGCCGCCCGTCCGCATGCTGGTCTTCGTCACGCCGGTTCCTTCCCTGCATCCCTGATCGGTCGGCCTTCTTGCAAGGGCCGTTCCAGCGGGTGCCATTCGAGACCAGGGACAGCGTCGAAGCAAGGGCTAACAATCGGCGTCAGCGCAGCACCGCCTGCGGCACGTCGTAGGCCCGGAAGTCGGCCCAGTGCCGGTCGAGATCGGCGGTGAACAGCCCGCGGGTGAGGCCCGAGACGAGGCGCGGCACCGCGGTCGTCATGGCGTTGATCGACGAGCCGGAGGGACCATGGCTCACCGTCGAGGCGATGCCGAACAGGTGGATGTTGCGGATCCACGGCGTCAGGCCGGGCTCGCGCTCGGTGAAGGCGTAATCGTCGCCGAGATACGGATAGGCGGCGAGCCGGTCGTCGCGCTCCTCGGGCGGCGGAGCGTAGCGGTCGCCCCAGGTGGCGATGTTGTGGGCAAGTGCTAACAATTCGGGCCGCGCGGCGTAATCGACGGCGATGCCGGTGGCGGCGATCACGAGGTCGGCGGCCACCGCGCCCTGCGGCGTATCGAGCACGACCGCGCCGCCCTCCATCCGCGTCGCCTGGACGGGGGCGCCGGGGAGGAAGCGGAAATTCGGGTGCCGGGCGCAGCGGTCCCAGGTCGCCTGCGGAAACCCCTCGCGCAGGCCCATCACCGCGCTCATGAAGCGCCAGCGCCAGGCATCGTCGAGGTCGCCGAGATGGCGCAGGAAACCCGCGAAGGTCAGCCAGCGATAGGGCTGCACTACCTGTGCCTCCGCCCGCCGGCACAGCAGGGTCACGGCGGCGGCGCCGGCTTCGAGCGCCGTGGCGGCGTTGTCGAAGGCCGAGGCGCCGGCGCCGATCACCGCGACGCGTTTGCCCGCGAGGCGCGCGAAATCGATCGCGTCGTCGGTGCGGGCGACGCGCTCGGCTGGCAGATCGCCCAGTGCCTCGGGCAAGGCCCAGTGCCCGGCCCCCTCCTGGCCGGTGGCGAGCACCACCTTGCGGGCATGGCGCAGGGTGCCGTCCGACGCCGTCACCGCCAGGAGGTCGCCGGCCGGCGCGATCCCGGTCACGGTCACGCCGTTCTCCACCGGCACGCCGGTGGCCTCGCGCACGAAGGCGAGGTAGGCGGCCCAGTCCTCCCGGGGAATCAGGTCCAGGGCCTCCCAGGCGGCCGCGCCGTAGCGGGCCTCGTGCCAGGACTGGTAGGTGAGTGCCGGCAGCCCGAGATCGGGTCCGGTGAAGTCCTTCGGGCTGCGCAGGGTGCGCATCCGCGCATAGGTGAGCCAGGGGCCCTCCAGCCCTTTTGGCGCCCGGTCGAGCACCAGGATGTTGGTCACCTGCGCGCGCATCAGCCCGAAGGCGATGGCGAGGCCCGATTGCCCGGCTCCGACCACGATCACGTCGTGGGCGGTTTGGCCGTCGGGCCCGGTGCGGGGGTCGAGCCACGGCGCCCGGGGATGGGCGGTGCGGGCGATCTCGTCGCGGACGCGGAGCACAAGAGCGTCGAGGGACATGCGGATCCTTCAGGCGGAGAGCCAGCCGCCCTCCACCGGCAGGGCGGCGCCGGTGGTGAAGGAGGCGGCATCGCTCGCGAGGTACAGGATGGCCCGGGCGACCTCCTCGGGCTGTCCGAGTCGCTTCATCGCGTGCCGGGATTCGGAGGCCGCGCGGGCGGCGGCCGGATCGGCGGCGCGCCGGAAGCTGCGGGCGAGGAGCGGCGTCTCGATCGCGCCCGGCACCACGGCGTTGACCCGGATGCCGTCGCCGGCGAAATCCAGCGCCATGGTGCGGGTGAGGCTGAGCACCGCGCCCTTGGCGGCGATGTAGGCGCTGTTGCCGCGCCCGCCGGCCAGCGCCAGCTGCGAGGCGACCGTGACGATGGCGCCGCCGCCGCGTGCCCGCATCAGGGGGACCGCCTGTCCGGCCCAGAGCCAGGTGCCGCCGACATGGGCGCGGAACACCGCGTCCCAATCGTCGGGCGCGGTGGTCTCGACGGTGCCTCCGACCGAGAAACCCGCCGCCGTCACCAGCACGTCGATGCCGCCGAGGGCCGCGACGATCGCCGCCGCATCCTCCGCCACGGTGGCCGGATCGCCGACATCCGAGGTGCGGGCGAGGCCGCCGATGGCGGCTGCGACGGCCTCTGCCGCCGCGCCGTCCCGGTCGATCACCGCCACCCGGGCACAGGCCTCCGAAAGGATCCGCGCCGTCGCGGCGCCGATGCCGGAGCCGCCCCCCGTCACCACCGCCACCTTGCCGTCGAGCCTCATCGCGGATCCTCCTGGCTATGCCTCTGCCAGGCTAGGAAGGCGTCCGCCGACGCATCGAGCCCGTGCGCCGCCTCCCAGCCGAGTTCGTCGCGCAGGCGTCCGGTGGCGAGCGGCGGCCGGTCGCGGTCGCCGTGGAGCGACACGGTCGGGATCTCGCCGGCTTCCGCGAGACGGCAGACGAAGCCGGGCCGCACGAGGTCCCGGTTCGCCGCCAGCCGCTCGCCCCAGGCCAGGACCGGCCAGACCGCGGGGCTCGACACGTTGTAGAGCGGGTGGGCCAGCCGCTCCGCCGCGATCAGCCGCACGACCGCCTGCGCCGCGTCGGGCGCGTAGAGCCAGTCGCGCCAGCCCGGCCGCGGCAGCACGGCCGGGGTTCCGGCTTGCGCCGCCGCCCAGATCTGCGCCTGCGGGCTCAGGGTGTCGCGCAACGCGGTGTCGCGCTCGAACGGGCCGAACACGGCGCTCAGGCGCACGCTCACCCCGTCGAGGCCCCAATGGCCGCAGAGCCGCGCGAGCACCTTTTCGGAGGCGAACTTGGTGACCGCGTAGAGGCTTTCCGGCCGGGCCGGCAGATCCTCGGACAGCATCGTCGCCGGGACGGCGCCGTAGGCCGCCGCCGAGGACAGGTTCACCACCCGGCGCACGCCGGCTCGCCGGCAGGCCTCGAGGATCGGCACCATCGCGGCGAGATTGACCGCGAGGATCGGGCCCGGATCGGCGGCCTCGCGGGCGGCATCCGCCGTCACCGCGGCGGCGATCACCACGGCGTCGGTGCCCGGCCGGATCGCGGCCGCGAGGGCACCCGGGTCGGTCACGTCGCCGAGATCGACGGAGAGGTCGCCGGGCCGGGCGGCGAGCCGCCGCAGCAGGGCCGCCGGCGGCGGGGCCCGGTCGAGGAGCCGCACGGCCGTGCCGCCCCGGAGCAGGGCCTCGGCGAGGTTCAGCCCGACGAAGCCGGCGCCGCCCAGGATGACGGTGCTCATGCCGGGGGCGCTCCCGCCGCCATCGTTGCGGATGCGTCGTCAGGGTGGGACGATGTCGGCACGTGCGGTCCTCGTGGTCGATCCGTCGCGCCATCATGCACGAAGCGGGCCGGCAAGCCGCATGCAACCTGTGCGTTTGTCACCCGATCGGGCGCGGGGCGGGGCTGCGGAAAACCCCGGACACACCGATCCGCGTCATCCCGGTCGGTGGACGGGGCGTCGCCCGGCTCCAGGACCTGCGCGACGTTTCGCCCGCGGCCGGCTTCACGGGCCGTCGCCTCGCCTCGCCTGCGGAGAGGCAAGGTGGCGGTGCGGCCTGCCGCCGGATTGTCATGAAACCATCACCCGCCCCGGCCAAGAGATTTCCCGACGCAGCCGGCGTGAAATAATCGCGGCCCGCGAACTGTGCGGAACTCCGGCGCCACGGGCTGCTCCAGGCTGGTCACGAACGGCCGGATTCTCGTATACGTTGCGGCCCTGGACAGGGCGCGGCGAGAAGCCGGCGTCGGCAAGGCCGCGCCGCGGAGTTGGGGGGACGGGATATGGTGCAAGACGCGGCCGCACAGGCCGGCCCCGGCCAAGCGGCTCCGGGACCCGGGGAGCTTCCGGCGGCCCGGCCCGATTCCGGCCTCGGCGCGCTCGCCCTCGTCGCCTCGTTCCACCAGATTCCCTGCGAGCCGGCGCAAGTTCGCCACGATCTCGGCCTCGGCCAGAATCCGATGGGCGGCGTCGACATCGTCCGCGGGGCGCGCCGCCTCGGCCTCAAGGGCCGGCTGCTGGAGAAGCAGAAGCCCGCCCGGCTGGAATCCATCCCGCTCCCGGCGATCCTCGAGGTCGAGGACGGCCGCTTCGTCGTCCTCGGCCGTCGCCTCGATGACGGCAAGCTCCGCATCATCGATCCCGTCGCCCGCACCGCCGGCCACGTCGAGGCCGAGGCGTTCCTGCCCCGCTGGACCGGCACCGTCGTGCTCGTCGCGCGCCGGGCCAACCTCCAGACGGCGCTCCACAATTTCGGCCTGAGCTGGTTCGTCCCCTCGATCTGGCGCTACCGCAAGCCGCTCGCCACGGTGCTGGTCGCCTCGCTGTTCATCCAGCTCTGCGCGCTGATCACGCCGATCTTCTTCCAGATCACCATCGACAAGGTGCTGGTCCACCGCGGCTACTCGACCCTGACGCTGGTCGCCGTCGGCCTCGTGGTGCTCGGGCTGTTCCACGTCGTGCTGCAATACTTGCGCGGCTACATCCTCACCCATACTGCGAGCCGGATCGACGTCGAGCTCGGCGCCCGCCTGTTCGACCACCTGATGCGCCTGCCGCTCGGCTATTTCGAGACCCGGCCCGCCGGCCAGACCGTCGCCCGGGTGCGGGAGCTCGAGACGGTGCGCAACTTCCTCACCGGCCAGGCGCTGACCTCGGCGATCGACGTCCCGTTCACGCTGCTGTTCCTCGCCATCCTCTATTTCTACTCGCCGCTGCTGGCGCTGATCGTCACCTTGTCGATCCCGTGCTACATCCTGGTGGCGGTGCTGCTGCGGCCGATCCTGCGCGACAAGACGCTGGAGCGCTTCAACCGCTCGGCCCTGTCGAGCCAGTTCCTGATCGAGTCGGTGGTCGGCATCCACACCGTCAAGGCGCTCGCCGTCGAACCCACGCTGAAGAGCCAGTGGGAGGAGCGGCTCGCCGGATACGTCAAGACCTCGTTCGTCGCCGGCCTCGTCGCCAGCATCGGCCAGAACGCGATCCAGTACATCTCGAAGGTCACGACCGCGCTGGTGCTGTTCTTCGGCGCCTACGCGGTGATGAACGGCGAGATGACCGTCGGCAGCCTGATCGCCTTCAACATGATCATGGGCCAGGTCACCGCGCCGATCCTGCGCCTGTCCCAGCTCTGGCAGGATTTCCAGCAGGTCAAGGTGTCGCTGGAGCGCCTCGCCGACGTACTCAACTGCCCGCCCGAGACCCGGGCGCTGGCCCAGGCCCACCTGCCGCCGGCCAAGGGCCAGGTCACGGTGCGGGGCGTGTCGTTCCGCTACCAGCCCGGCACGCCGGAGGTCCTGAAGGACGTCAGCCTCGACATCCCGGCCGGCCAGGTCATCGGCATCGTCGGCCCGTCGGGCTCCGGCAAATCGACCTTCACCAAGCTGCTCCAGCGCCTCTACACCCCTGAGAAGGGCCAGGTGCTGGTCGACGGGGTCGACATCGCCCAGGTCGATCCGGCCTGGCTGCGGCGCCAGATCGGCGTCGTGCTCCAGGAAAACCTCCTGTTCAACAAGACGGTGTTCGAGAACATCGCGCTGGCCAATCCCGGCCTGTCGCGGGCCCAGGTGATGCAGGTGGCCCGCCTCGCCGGCGCCGACGAGTTCATCAACCGGCTGCCGCTCGGCTACGACACGCCGATCGAGGAGCGCGGCGCCAACCTCTCGGGCGGCCAGCGCCAGCGGCTCGCCATCGCCCGGGCGCTCGCCACCAATCCGCGCATCCTGATCCTCGACGAGGCGACCTCGGCCCTCGACTACGAGAGCGAGCGGATCATCCAGGACAACATGAAGCACATCGTGCGCGGCCGCACCGTCATCATCATCGCCCATCGCCTCGCGGCGGTGCGGATCTGCGACCGGATCATCGCCGTGCAGGACGGCCGCATCGTCGAGGACGGCACCCACCGCGAGCTGGTCGAGCGGCCGGCCTCGCTCTACGGCCGCCTCTGGCGCCTGCAATCCGACCACGGTTCAGCCCAGGGAGAGGCCGCGTGAGCGCCACCCCGCAACCCGCTGCCCCAACCTGCCGGCCCCGCGGCGCGGCGCCCCGCCGCCGGCCCGCTTCAGCCCGCGCGGCCTGTCCGAGCGCGTGCGCCGGCTCGCCGACGACCGCTCCGACCAGGAATTCCTGCCGGCGCATCTCGAGATCCTCGACACCCCGCCCTCGCCCTACGCGGTGGTGTTCACCTGGGTGATGTGCCTGATGTTCGGGGCGGCGCTCGTCTGGAGCATCTTCGCCAGGATCGACATCCACGCGGTCGCCACCGCCCGCATCCAGCCCTCCGGGCGCTCGAAGGTCGTGCAGCCCTTCGACACCGGTAAGGTCCAGACCATCGCGGTCGAGAACGGCAGCCGGGTCCAAGCCGGCGACGTGCTGCTGACCCTCGAGCCGACCGAGGCCGAGGCCGACCTGTCCTCGCGCCAGGGCGACCTCGCGGCCTTGGAGGCCCAGATCGCCCGGCGCCGCGCGACGATCGAGGCGGTGGAGAAGAACCTGCCGACCATCAAGGTGGAGTTCCCGGCCGCGGTGCCCCCGGCGGTGCGCGCCCGCGAGGAGGGCGCGATGCTGGCCGAGATCGGCCAGTACGTCACCACCCGCGAGGCGTTCGAGGCGCAGCTCGCCGAGAAGGCCGCGACGCAGGAGCGCTTCACCGCCAGCATCGCCGCGCGCCAGCGCCTCCAGGCGGTCTTGAGGGAACGCGCCGACATGCGCGAGACCCTGGTGGCCAAGTCCGCAGGCACCCGCGCGGCGGTGATCGACGCGGTGCAGCAAGTCGAGCAGGTCGCGGCCGATCTCGCCTACGACCGCGGGCAACTGACCGAGGCCAAGGCTGCCGCCACCTCGCTCCAGCGCCGCATCACCCAGCTCACCAGCGAGACCGTGGCGCGCCAGTACCAGGCGCTGACGGAAGCGGCGCAGAAGCGCGACGCCTTGGTGCAGGACGTGGTGAAGGCCACGCTCAAGCGCGAGCGCACCCAGCTCAAGGCGCCGATCTCCGGCACGGTGCAGCAGCTCGCCGTGACGACGCTGGGCCAGGTGGTCACCGCCGGCCAGCCCCTAATGGTGGTGGTGCCGACCGACGGGCCGATCGAGGTCGAGGCCCAGGTCCAGAACAAGGATATCGGCTTCATCCTGCCCGACCAGGAGGCGGTGGTGAAGATCGACGCCTTCCCGTTCACCCGCTACGGCTCGATCGAGGGCCGTGTGGTACGGGTCTCGCGCGACGCGGTCGACGACCGCGAGGCCGGCGGCGGCAGCGACGCCCTGTCGGTGGCGCGGGGCCAGGGGCTGAACCCGGTGACGGGCACGCAGAAGACCCAGAACCTGATCTTCCCGGTGACGGTGGCCCTGTCGCAGACCGTCATCAAGGCCGACGGCAAGGACGTGGCGCTGACGCCGGGCATGACCGCGACGGTGGAGATCCGCACCGGGCGGCGGCGGGTGATCGACTATCTGCTGTCGCCGGTACGCGAGACCACCTCGACGGCGGGGCATGAGCGGTGAGGGCGGGGTTCTGAAAGGGACTTGGCGGTCGCCGCGCTGAACCCTCCCCCGCAGAGCGGGCTAGTGGATTCACACTTCTCCTCTGAGAGCTAACCCATTGGGAGCAAAAGCGCTTCCCCTCCCACAAGGGGGAGGGGAGGTGCGCTACCTTCAATGGGGACATCACTCAGACCCGAAATGTGTGAATGCGCTAGCAGCCTGTCGGATTGGTATTTTGCTCTGACGGGCGTGTCGTTTGTGGGGGAGGGGGGCCGTGAGGCCTCAGGCGTGGCACAAGCGGTGGAGGCGGCGGCAGTTGTAGGCGAGGGCGACGATGGTCCATTCACCGGCGACGGGGCCGAGGCCGCGCAGGTGGAAGCGCAGGAAGCCCATGGCGCTCTTGATGATGCCGAAGACAGGTTCCACGGTCTGCTTGCGGCGCTTGTATAGAGCCTGACCATCGGGTGTCTCCAGCTTGGCCTTCATGTCCAGACGCCAGGGCTCCTTGATCTGCCGCTCGGGTTTGACGGCCGGCGGTGGCCGGAAGTCGTAGGGGCGATGCGGCTGGGTGCGCCCGATCGCCACCAAGGGGTCGATGCCGCGGGCCTGCAACTGTTCCACGCCCTCGCGGCTGCCAAAGCCGCAATCGGCCAGCACGGCGGCGGGCAGGCCGAGCGTGGGCTCCATTGCCAGGATGGTCGGGGCCAGGCTCGGCGCGTCCGAGGCGCTGGCGCTCAGGCCGGTGGCCAGGATGAGCTGGGAGCCCTCGGCGCACACCACCGCCTGGGCGTTGTAGGCCTGCCGGTACTCGGCCGTCCTGGAGCGGCGCATCAGCGCCGAGTCGGGATCGGTGAGGTTGCTTTGACGGTCGGCCGGCGGGGTCGGGTCGGGGGGCGACGGCGGTGGGCCGCGCCGGCCCTTGCGGGCGGCATGGGCGGCCTTCTTCTCCTCGTAGGCTGGGCGGGCCGCATCAGCCTCGGCTTGCGCCTGGGCTTCGAGGCGGGCGCAGGCCTCGTCGAGCTTGGCCTTGAGCACGTCGCGTCGGGCCAGTTCGCCAGGGAGGGCCTGGGGATCGGGCTCGGCATCGGCCGCTTCGGCCTGCGCGGTGAGCGCCGCGATGTCGGCGGCGAGCCGCTCGCGCAACGCGACCGCCCGGTCGTAGCGCACGGAACGGATCTTGGAGGCGTTGGCGTCGATCTTGGTGCCGTCGATCGACACCGTGCCCAGGCGCAAAAGCCCGGTCTCGCGGGCCAGCAACAGCACCTGCAGGAACGCCGCCTCGAAGGCTTGCGTGTTGGTCCGGCGGAAGGTGGCGATCGTGTCGTGGTCGGGATGCTGGTTGGCGGCGATGAAGCGCACCGCGATGTCGCGGTAGGTGGCGCGCTCGATGCGACGGGACGAGAACAGGCCGTTGGCGTAGCAATAGATCAGCAGGGCCAGCATCAGGCGGGGATTGTACTGCGGCTTGCCACCGGTGCGGCGGGGGATGGCAAAGCTGTGCAGGGGCACCCGCTCGACGGCGGCGATCACGAAGTGAGCGAGATCGTCGTCGGGGATCCAGGCTTTGAGGTCCGGCGGCAGCAGGAACGGCTGGTCGCGATCGAACGGGAGGAAGTTGGCCATGCCGAAAAGCTAACTCCTTCCGTGACCGATAGAAATCCTTTTGACGACCAGCCTGGCTGCTCATCAACCGGAACTCGGACCAGGCTAACCCGCCGCACCGCCTCGACACGCCCGATCCTGCCCCAGTCGTGAAATCTAGCCCCAACCCGACAGGCTGCTAGGCAGAGCGGGGAGGGTTCATGCTCCCGGCCGTTGCTCCCGCACGTCGCAGCCTATGGCATCCTGTACTGGAGAGTTGCGATCGGCCGCCGCTCTTGGTCATTGATTTCGGCGCGGCATTTCGACGAAGCGGTTCTGCTTCGTCGAAACGCACTCCCGACCGGGCACGCCTCTACAACAACGTCCCCTTCAGGATCACCAGTGCCACCGTGAAGTAGATCACCAGCCCCGACACGTCGACCAGGGTCGCGACGAACGGGGCCGAGGCGGTGGCGGGGTCGAAGCCGACGCGCTGGAGGATGAAGGGCAGCATCGAGCCGGTGAGCGAGCCGAACAGCACGATACCGACGAGCGCCGTGCCGACCGTGGCGGCGACCAGGAACCAGTGCTCGCCGTAATCGTAGAAGCCGAGCTTCTGCCAGATCACGATCCGCACCACGCCGATCGTGCCGAGGATCGCGCCCAGCGTCAGGCCGGCCGGGATCTCGCGGAGCGCCACCCGCCACCAGTCGGAGAGGCGCACCTGGTGGAGCGCCAGCGCCCGGATCAGCAGCGAGGTCGCCTGCGAGCCCGAATTGCCGCCCGAGCTCATGATGAGCGGGATGAACAGGGTCAGGACCAGCGCCTTCTCCAGCTCGCCCTCGAAGCCCTGCATCGCGCTGGCGGTCAGCATCTCGGAGAGGAACAGCACGCAGAGCCAGCCGGCGCGCTTGCGGATCATGGTCAGGAAGTTGATCGACATGTAGGGCTCGTCGAGCGCCTCCATGCCGCCGAAGCGCTGCACGTCCTCGGTCTGCTTCTGGATCATCGCGTCGATGACGTCGTCGACGGTGACGATGCCGACGACGTGGTTCGACGCGTCGACCACCGGGATCGCCAGGAGGTCGTATTTCGAGATCAGGCGGGCCGCCTCGTTGCGGCTGGCATCGGCCGAGACCACCACCGGGCGGCGGTTCGGCGCCACCGACAGGATGGTGTCCTCCGGGTTGCCGGTGATGAGGCGGCGAAGCGGCACCGCCTTGGCGAGCGCCCCGGTGCGCGGATCGAGCACGAAGATCGAGTAGACGGTCTCGCGGGTGCGCTCGACCTTGCGGATGTAGTCGAGGGTCAGCCCCACGGTCCAGGTCGTCGGCACGGCGACGAACTCGGTCGTCATGATCGAGCCGACGCTCTCCTCCGGATAGGCGATGAGCTTGTCCACCGCGCCGCGGGTCTCGGCGTCGAGGCGGGCGCGCAGGTCCGAGCGGCCCGGCTCCTCGATCTCCCGGATCACGTCGGTGACCCGGTCGGCCGACATGCCCGACAGGAACGAGGCGACGCGGTCGCGCGGCAGCATCTCGATGATGTCGGGGGCGCAGTCGAGCTCGGGCTGGTCCAGCACCTCGACGGCGCGGTCGTGCGGCAGGCTGAGCAGGATGGCGGCGGCCACCTCCGGCGCCTCCCGGTTCAGGGACTCGACGATGTCGGGGGCGCTCTCCTCGGCGAGGCGTGCGGCGAGGGCGGCGGGCTCGACGGGGGCGTCGATCACGGTGTCGATCATGGCTCACCTGTTCGGGGTGCTGGCGTCGGCCGGCCGTCCCCGGCCGGTCGCGGTGAGCCGCCGAAAGGCGAAGCGCGCGGGACCTCAGGCCGGAGACGGCAAGGGCGGTCGACTGTGACTGTCGCTCGGCATGGAGGGCGGGGCTGTCCGGGGATGCCCCGGCGCGAGAGCGCGCCGCGGGCGGCCCGTCACTGCGCCGGCCCGCCGGCCGCGTCAAGAGGGGAACCGGGAGCGCGGGATCCGAATTCGTAAGCGGGTATTCACCGGGCCGGAGCCCTTTGGAAACGTTGGGAAACCTTCCAGGATTCCGCGCCGTCACGGGGGCCGTGATGGTCACGACGCGCGTTCGCACCTTCTCGGATTTCGCCGCCTCGGTCGCCCGGGCGGCGGGCCGTCCCGGCACCTTCGCGGCGAGCCTGCTCCTGATCGCGGTCTGGGCGGTGACCGGCCCGCTGTTCCACTACTCGGATACTTGGCAGCTGATCATCAACACCGGCACGACCATCGTGACGTTCCTGATGGTGTTCCTGATCCAGAACACCCAGAATCGCGACGGTGCGGCGATCCAGGCCAAGCTCGACGAGCTGATCCGGGCGAGCGCGGCGCAGAACGCCTATATCGGCATCGAGCACCTGACCGAGGAGGAGCTCGATTCCTTGCGCGCCCGCTGCGAGGCGCGGGCGAGGGACTTCCGGATCACCGACGCGGCCGATGCCGCCGAGGAGAGTGCCAACGCCAAGGCGGCCGCCGCCGCCCGGGCCGCGACGGGAGCGTGAAGGCGCTTCATGCGCAGAGCTGGCGCGAGACCTCGATCTCGCTCGCCATCATCCGGGCGAGGCGCAGGATGTCGGCGATCACGAAGGGCTTGGTGACGAAGATGCTGCCGGGCACCGCCGGGCGGTTCAGGTTCGCGGTGGTCGAGGAATAGATCACCGGCCGGTGCGGCTGCATCTGCCGGTACGCCTCGGCCACGCTCCAGCCGTCGACGAGGCCCGGAAGCCGGATGTCGGTGAGGAGCCAGTCGATCCGGGCGCCGTGCTCCCGCAACAGGGTCAGCGCCGCCTCGCCGCTCGACGCGCTCAAGGTCGCGACGCCGTGCTGCTCGCACAGGGTCACCAGCAGCTCGAGCAGCATGTAGCTGTCCTCGACGATCAGGACGCAGGGCTTGAGGGCCGGCTGGGGCATGCGGGGCGAGGGCGGTGTCGCGGGCATTGCGGGCGAATCTCGATCGTCGGTTCGATGACGGTCGACGGTCCTAGTTAACGAAACGTCAATGGAGGCGGCTGGCGCCGTTGCAGGATTGCAACGCAGCAGCGGCATGCATCGCGGACCGCGTCTCGCGCCGCAGCGTAGCCGTATTTCGACGGTGTCTGGGGCTTGCCCCGCCACCCTGCCGGGGCTCGGCCTCGAAGCGGCGCGGGCCGCGCGGTCCCGCCGAGGGCGTAAGGCCCCGTCAAGCTTGACGGAACCTTCGCTTAACCGCCCGGGGCTATGGACGATGGCGTGTCGTGTTGCGGCGTCCCCGGGCTCTTCGTGCGGGTCGGGTCTTCGCCGGGTGCGGCCCCACGGGGCCGCCAGAGGAGTTTGGTCGATGCCGCTGCCGCTCGCGCCCCTGCGCGCGCTCAAGATCACCGCCGCCCTGGGGCTTGCCCTGTCGATGGCGGCCTGCTCGAGCAACAACGACCTGGCCGACGCCTCGGCGGCCTACGGGGCCGGCGGTGCCGGGGGAGCCGGCGGCTATGGCGGCCGCGGCGGGCCCGCGACGCCGGGCAGCGCCCAGGACTTCGTGGTCAATATCGGCGACCGGGTGTTCTTCGATTCCGATTCGACCGACCTGAACCCGACCGCCATCGCCACCCTCGACAAGCAGGCCCAGTGGCTCCAGCGCTACCCGCGCTACACCTTCCTGATCGAGGGCCATGCCGACGAGCGCGGCACCCGCGAGTACAACTTCTCCCTCGGCGCCCGCCGGTCGCAGGCCGTGCGCGACTACCTCGCCTCCCGGGGCATCGGGTCGAACCGCATGCGCACCGTCTCCTACGGCAAGGAGCGCCCGGTCGCGGTCTGCAACGACATCTCGTGCTGGTCGCAGAACCGCCGCGCGGTCACCGTGCTGGACGGCGGCGCGGGCTCGTGAGGCGAGGGCGGCCCACGCCGCCTCGTTCGTGAGGCAGACGGGACGGCAGGCGCCGTCCCTGTCGGTGTAAGTTGAACGGGACGGCAGGCGCCGTCCCTGTCGGACCAAGGTGAACGGGACGGCCTGCGCCGTCCCTTTTGCCGGGAGCCGCGGCATCTGCTAACCCGCGCTCCCGAGTGCGGACCCGCCGCCTGACCCGAGCCGTGATGCGCCCCGCCATGCTTCGCCGCCTGCTCCTCGCCCCCCTCGCCGTTTCAGGACTGGCCCTCGCCGCCGCATGCCCGGCCGCGGCCCAGGACGCCTCCGAGTTCGTGGTGCGCCTCAACCGGCTGGAGAACCAGTCGCGCCAGATGGCGGGCCAGATCGAATCGCTCCAGTACGAGAACCGCCAGCTCAAGGAGCAGCTGCGCAAGTTCCAGGAGGATGTCGAGTTTCGGTTCCAGGAATCGAAGGGCGGGCAGAAGCCCGCGGCCTCGACCCCGCCGACCAAGCCCCACAAGCGCAGCGACGCCTTCGACCCGTCGCAGAACCCCGATGCGCCGGGTGCGCCCCAGACCCTCGGCGCGACGACCCTCGGCGCGACGACCCCTGCCCAGGCACCCCGCTCGACCGCTCCCGCGACCCCGGGCACCACCGCCGCCCTGGCGCCGCCCCGTGCGGCGATCGAGGAGCCGGCACCCGAATACGGCGAGCCGGTGGACCTGCGCCCGCCGTCCCGCCCGGCCGCCGCCGCGCCGAGCCCGGCGCCGCGTCCCTCCGCCAGCGTCGCGGCCACCGGCAGCGGCGATGCGAAGGCGGATTACGAGGCGGCCTATGCCTACGTGCTCCAGCGCCAGTACGAGCAGGCCGAGATGAGCCTGCGCCAGTTCATCCAGTCGCATCCCCGCGATACCCTGGTGCCGGATGCGACCTACTGGCTCGGCGAGAGCTACCTGCAGCGCAACCGCACCCGCGAGGCGGCCGAGCAGTTCCTGAAGGTTTCGACCGACTACGCCCGCTCGCGCAAGGCGCCGGACGCGATGCTGAAGCTCGGCGCCTCGCTCAACGCCCTCGGCGCCCGCGAGCAGGCCTGCGCCACCCTGGCCGAACTGGAGCGCAAGTTCCCGCAGGCCTCCTCGACGGTGAAGCAGGGGGTCGACCGGGAGCAGCGGCGCGCGCGCTGCGCCGCGTGAGCGGCGGGGCGTGAGCCGCCCGGACGGGCCCGCTCCCGACGAACCCCTCAGTCATACAGAGGGCGCAGCGCTCCTCGAGCCCTGGATCGGACCGAGCTCGACCTGTCGTGGTGCCGTGCTGGCGGTGTCCGGCGGGCCGGATTCGACGGCGCTGATGGGCTGCGCCGCCGATCTCGCGCGGACGATTCCCATGATCGTCGCCACGATCGATCACGGCCTGCGCCCCGCCTCGGCCGAGGAGGCGGCGGGGGTCGCGGGCCTCGCCGCCCGGCTCGGGCTCACCCATCGCATCCTCGCCTGGACCGGCCCCAAACCCGCCGCGCGGCTCCAGGAAGCGGCGAGGGCGGCGCGCTACCGCTTGCTGGCCGGCCTCGCGCGGGAGACGGATGCCGACCTCGTCCTCACCGGCCATACCCTCGACGACCAGGCCGAGACCGTGCTGATGCGCCTCTGCGCCGGGTCCGGTCCCGCCGGCCTCGCCGGGATGGCGCCGTCCCGCGTCCTCGACGGCCTGACCCCCGATGGGCCGACCCTCGGCCGGCCCTTCCTCGGCGTGCCGAAGGCCCGCCTCGTCGCCACCTGCGGCGCCCGCGGCTGGCCGTTCGTGCGCGATCCCTCCAATGCCGATCCGCGCTTCGGCCGGGCGCGCCTGCGGCGCCTCATGCCGCGTCTCGCCGAGGAGGGGCTGACGCCCGAGCGCCTCGCCCGCCTCGCCGGGCGCCTGCGCCGCGACGAGGCCGCCCTGGCGCAGGCCGCCGCGTCGGCCCTCGGCGACCTGCGCCGGCCCCAGCCGGGCGGGGAGGGGCCCCTGACCCTCGACGGGCCCGGCCTCGCGGCGCTGCCGGACGCTTTGGCCCTGAGGGTCGTCGGCCTCGCCGTCGCCTCCCTGCGGGGCGAGGCGGACCAGGGTGGTCCTCGCGCCTATCCGCCGCGGCTGGAGCAACTGGAGCGGATCGTCCTCGGGGAGCTGCTGCCGGCCCTGCGCGGGGGAAAACCATGCCGGCGCACCGTCGCGGGGCTTCTCCTGGCGGCCGGCGGCGGCCGGCTGGCCTTGAGCCCCGCCCCGCCCCGGCGTCCCCCGGCCACGGATCCGGCCTGACCTCCGGAGGGGCGGGCCGGCCCGCGGCGACGCAGGGGCGGGCGATTACTTGGCAAGGCCCGGGTGGGTGCCTACATTGCGCTTCGAGTGCCGGTACCCCCAATCCAGCACGCCCGCCCGGTACCGCGCTCCTCAGGGATTGACTCTTCGATGAACCCCAATTTCCGCAATTTCGCCCTGTGGGTCGTCATCTTCCTGCTGGTGCTGGCCCTCGTGACCCTGTTCCAGAATCCGGGTCACCGCTCGGGCGGCGGGGAGATCGCCTACAGCCAGCTCCTGAACGACGCCGACCAGGGTCGCATCCAGAGCGTGGTCATCTCCGGCCAGGAGGTGAGCGGCACCTATACGAGCGGCGGCACCTTCACGACCTACGCGCCGAACGACCCCTCGCTGGTGTCGAAGCTCCAGGGCAAGGGCGTGACCATCACCGCCCGTCCGCCGTCGGACAACACGCCGTGGTTCATCGCGCTGCTCGTCAACTGGCTGCCGATCCTGGTGTTCATCGGGGCCTGGATCTTCCTGTCGCGCCAGATGCAGTCCGGCGCCGGCCGGGCCATGGGCTTCGGCAAGTCCAAGGCGAAGCTGCTGACCGAGGCCCATGGCCGCGTCACCTTCGAGGACGTGGCGGGCGTCGACGAGGCCAAGGAGGACCTGCAGGAGATCGTCGAGTTCCTGCGCGACCCGCAGAAGTTCCAGCGCCTCGGCGGCCGCATCCCCCGCGGCGTGCTGCTGGTCGGCCCCCCCGGCACCGGCAAGACCCTGATCGCCCGGGCGGTCGCGGGTGAGGCCAACGTGCCGTTCTTCACCATCTCGGGCTCGGACTTCGTCGAGATGTTCGTCGGCGTCGGCGCCAGCCGTGTCCGCGACATGTTCGAGCAGGCGAAGAAGAACGCCCCCTGCATCATCTTCATCGACGAGATCGACGCCGTCGGCCGCCACCGCGGCGCAGGCCTCGGCGGCGGCAACGACGAGCGTGAGCAGACCCTCAACCAGCTCCTCGTCGAGATGGACGGCTTCGAGGCCAACGAGGGCATCATCATCATCGCGGCGACCAACCGCCCCGACGTGCTCGATCCGGCCCTGCTGCGTCCCGGCCGCTTCGACCGCCAGATCATCGTGCCGAACCCCGACGTGATCGGCCGCGAGCGCATCCTGCGCGTCCACGTGCGCAAGGTCCCACTCTCGCCCGACGTCGACCTGAAGGTGATCGCCCGCGGCACCCCCGGCTTCTCGGGCGCCGACCTGATGAACCTCGTCAACGAGGCGGCCCTGCTGGCGGCCCGCCGCGGCAAGCGCATCGTCACGATGCACGAGTTCGAGGACGCCAAGGACAAGGTCATGATGGGCGCCGAGCGGCGCACCCTGGTCATGACCGAGGACGAGAAGCGGCTCACCGCCTACCACGAGGGCGGCCACGCCATCGTCGCCTTCAACGTCCCGGCGACCGATCCCGTCCACAAGGCGACGATCATCCCGCGTGGCCGGGCGCTGGGCATGGTCATGCAGCTGCCGGAGCGCGACAAGCTGTCGATGTCCTTCGAGCAGATGACCTCGCGCCTCGCCATCATGATGGGCGGCCGCGTCGCCGAGGAGATGATCTTCGGCCACGACAAGGTCACCTCCGGCGCCCAGTCGGACATCGAGCAGGCGACGCGGCTCGCCCGCATGATGGTGACCCGCTGGGGCTTCTCGCCTGAGCTCGGCACCGTCGCCTACGGTGAGAACAACGACGAGGTCTTCCTCGGCATGCAGGTCAACCGGCAGCAGAACGTGTCGGAGGCCACCGCCCAGAAGATCGACGCCGAGGTCCGACGCCTGGTCGAGGCCGGCCTCCAGGATGCCCGCCGCATCCTCGAGGAGCGCCGCGCCGATCTCGAGGCCCTGGCCCGCGGCCTGCTCGAATACGAGACCCTGTCGGGCGACGAGATCCGCGGTCTCCTCGACGGCAAGCCCCCGGTGCGCGATGCCGGCGACTACCCGACGAACCCGTCGCGCGGCTCGCCGGTCCCCTCCGCCGGCCGCGGCCGGCCGCGGGAGAACGACGGCGGCTACGAGCCGCAGCCGCAGGCGTGACGAAACGTCGAACGTGATGACGGGGGCGGCGGGAGCGATTCCGCCGCCCCTTTCTGTTGAGGGGTCCTGCGCGCACGCTCTTGCGCGGTGGCCTCAAAATAACCCAGACCGCGAAACACCCTGGACCGACGGGACCCGCATCGGGACCATGTCGGCCGGACGGAGCGGCACCGGCCTTGCGCCGCGTCGCCGGACGGTGGGCCGGACGGCCCGGAACGGCACATGGAGTTCACAGGCGTGCGCAAGTATTTCGGGACCGACGGCATCCGGGGCCGGGCCAACGGCGTCATCACGCCGGAACTCGCGCTCAAGGTGGGACAGGCCGCCGGGCTCGTGTTCCAGCGCGGAGACCACCGCCACCGGGTGGTGATCGGCAAGGATACCCGCCTGTCGGGCTACATGATCGAGACCGCCCTGGTGGCGGGCTTCACCTCGGTCGGGATGGACGTGCTGCTGCTCGGCCCGATGCCGACGCCGGCCGTCGCGATGCTGACCCGGTCGATGCGCGCCGATATCGGGGTGATGATCTCGGCCTCGCACAACCCGTTCGAGGATAACGGCATCAAGATCTTCGGCCCCGACGGGTTCAAGCTCTCCGACGAGGTCGAGCGCGAGATCGAGCGCCTGATCGACACGAGCCTGCACACGAAGCTCGCCGGATCGAACGATCTCGGCCGGGCCAAGCGCATCGAGAGCGTGCATGCGCGCTACATCGAGTTCGCCAAGCGTACGCTCCCGCGCAACCTCACCCTCGACGGATTGCGGGTCGTGGTCGATTGCGCCAACGGCGCCGCCTACCGGGTCGCGCCCGAGACCCTGTGGGAGCTCGGCGCCGAGGTGATCGCCATCGGCACCGAGCCGGACGGCTTCAACATCAACCGCGACGTCGGCTCGACCGCCCCCGAAGCGCTGGTCGGCAAGGTGCGCGAATTGCGCGCCGATATCGGCATCGCGCTCGACGGCGACGCCGACCGGGTCCTGATCGTCGACGAGAAGGGCCAGCGGGTCGACGGCGACCAGCTGATGGCGGTGGTGGCCCGGTCCTGGCAGGAGGACCAGCGGCTGACCAAGAACGGCATCGTCGCCACCATCATGTCGAATCTCGGCCTCGAGCGCTATCTCGGCGGCCTCGGCCTCGGGATGGTCCGCACGGCGGTGGGCGACCGCTACGTCCTCGAGCACATGCGCGAGCACGGCTACAATCTCGGCGGCGAGCAATCCGGCCACATCATCATGTCGGATTACGCCACCACCGGCGACGGGCTGGTGGCGGCGCTCCAGCTCCTCTCGGTGGTGCAGCGCCAGCAGCGTCCGGTGAGCGAGGTCTGCCACTGCTTCGACCCGCTGCCGCAGGTGCTCAAGAACGTGCGCTACGGCGCCGGCGGCGAGCCCCTGCGGCAGGATTCCGTCGTCACCGCCATCGAGGGCGCCCGGCAGCGCTTGGGCGAGGGTGGCCGCCTCGTCATCCGGCCGTCCGGCACCGAGCCGGTGATCCGCGTGATGGCCGAGGGCGACGACCGCGACCTCGTGGTGCAGGTGGTCGACGACGTCGTCGAGGCCCTGCGCAAGGTCGCGGCCTGACCGGAGGGGAGCCGGAACGGAGACCTGCCACGGTCTCCGTTCCGCTGCAGCCGCCACGCGAGCTTTCAGCAAATTTACGCGCAAGAGATGTTTCGTGCGGGCTCACCTCCGCGTGCGCCCGCACGAGCGACGATCCGGATCAATCAAGTGCAACTCTTTCTCAGCCCTAAGGCTTAACGTTAAGCACGGGTTTACCGAACCGAGCGACAGTCGTGACGTCTTCTGGAACGGCCGCCCGATCTCCCTCGCGGCCCTCCCCAACAAGGAACCGTCATGGGCCGCCGCAGCAAGCCTCTCGCGCTGGCGCGCATCTTCACGCTCGCTGCGAGCGTGGCAGCGCCGGGCCTCGTCCACGCCGCCGACCTCGATCTCCTGCCGCCTCCGCCCCCGCCTCCGCCGCCGCCGGTGGAAGTCGGCGGCAACTGGTACCTGCGCGGTGATGTCGGCGTCGGCCTCCTCGATCTGCGCAAGACCGTCGTCGAGGACGTCTCGACCCCCGGGTCCCGTACACCTATCGGACGATCCAGGATCAGGTCGGCGACCAAGCCTTCATCGGCATCGGTGCCGGCTACCAGTTCAATCCGTGGCTGCGCTTCGACGTCACCGGCGAATATCGCTCGACGGCGGATTGGCGCTTCGCCGCCGAGGATCTCTCCTACAAGACCCGCGGTGGCTACGACCTGACGACGGGCAAGTTCTCGTCCGTCGTCGGCCTGGCCAACGCCTATGTCGATCTCGGCAGCTGGTACGGCGTCACCCCCTTCATCGGCGCCGGCGTCGGCTTTGCCCACCACATGTTCGGGTCGGTCACCGACCAGGGACTGGGGACCTATGCGGGCGGCTTCGGCTACGGGAAATCGAACGACAAGACGAACTTCGCCTGGGCGGCCCATGCCGGTCTCAGCTACGCCGTCACGTCGAACCTGAAGCTCGAACTCGCCTATCGCTACCTGAACATGGGCGAGGCCGAGACCGGCGTCGTGAGCTGCCTGCCGGCCTGCAACCTGAGGACGGTGTACCGCGCCAAGGAACTCGAGTCGCACGACATCAAGCTCGGCATGCGCTGGATGTTCGGCGCCCCGGTCGTGGCCGCCTACGAGCCGCCGCCGATGATGCCGCTGGTGCGCAAGTACTGATACCAACAGTCGCTGGAAACGACCTTTGGTTCCGTTCTCGAATTTTCATCAAGCCTCTGGCTTTGCGTAGACAATTCGAGATGGCTTAATGGCCCGATGCGTCAGCGTCTTGGGCCATTGGTATGATACGCGACGAGACCAGCCCGGCGCCTGGAGCATTGTCCGACGACGCGGAGACCGGCTCGTCGCAGACGATGCGGCAAAGCAAGACCCTGGGCGGGTGACGCGTCGGCGTGCCGACGCGAGTCCGCCCAGGGCGCCGGAGACACCGGCGCCCGGCCGTTAGGGTTAAGTCGACGCTAAGCTTCTTCCGTTACTTAGAGACATCGGGCCGCTCGGGCCCGCCATCACCCCGACGTGAAGCACGCCCCGGCTGAGGAGCCGAAGGGGCAGGAAAGGGCGCCCCATGGCACGGTTCGGTCACTGCATCCCGGTCGCGGCCCTCGGGCTCGGCCTGCTCGGCGCGCCCGCGCTCGCCGCCGACCTGTTGCCGCCGCCCCCACCACCGCCGCCGCTCCCGGCCCCGGTGGAGGTCGGCTCCGGCTGGTACCTGCGCGGCGACTACACGGCGAGCGACTTCCGCCACCCGAAGGACGACACCCTGCCGGGCACCGAAGGCGCCAAGCTCGTCGGCTTCCGCCTCGGCAACACCGACGGCTATGGCGGCGGCATCGGCTACCGCTTCAACAGTTTCCTGCGCGCCGACGTCACGGTCGACGGGCGCACCCGCAGCCGCTTCCGCGACTATTCCTCGCGGACCAACTTCGTCGAGGGCTTCAATACCGAGGCCGGCAAGCTCGATGTCCTGACCGGCCTGTTCAACGTCTACGTCGATCTCGGCACCTGGTGGGGCTTCACGCCCTATGTCGGCGCGGGTGTCGGCATGGCGAGCAACCGCTTCCACGACGCCTGGACCGGCACCACCTGCTTCACCACCGCCTGCGGCGGCGGCGTCGACGGCGCCTACCGGCTCGGGGCGCAGGGCTTCGACGCCCGCGCCAACCACACCGCGATCGGCCTGGCCTGGGCGGCCATGGCGGGCATCTCCTACGAGATCGGCGCCGGCGTGAGCCTGGATGCCAGCTACCGCTACCTCGAGGTCGGCAAGGCGCGGACCGGCTTCGACGCCTACAACCAGAACACCCGGATCAAGGACATCGCCGCCAACGAGTTCCGGGTCGGCCTGCGCTGGGCCTTCGGCAACGGCCTCGCCCTGCCGGGCCTCGCCGGTTCGGCCTACTGATCGAAGTCGAATTCGCATCATCGAACGCCCGGTGTGCCCGCCACACCGGGCGTTCGACGTTGAGGGGCCGACGTTTCTTCCCCGGTGCCGCAACGGCTTTCGTGAGTGTAACCGATATTTAAGGTTACCAAGACATGATTGAGCCAGTGGCACGGCAGGATTTGCCGATCGACTAGCCGAGGGCGGCCCGGATGCGTTTCGCGAGATTTGGTTTTCTCCTCGGCGGAGTGCTGGCCGGTTTGAGCCTCGCTGCACCGGCGATGGCCGCGGATCTCGATTTCGGCCCCTTGCGCGGCGGCGTCGAGCCGCTCGCCGTTCCCGCGGCGGATGTCTGGGACGGCTTCTATATCGGCGGTCACGGCGGCTGGACGAGCGGCAGCTTCGGCTTCGGCAACGTCTTCAGCGCGCCGGTCGCCCAGAATCTCCGCGCCACCGCGATCGAAGCCACCCTCGGCGCCTCCGGCCTCCTGCACGCCACCGACGCGCGGCGGGACGGGATCGGCTTCGGCGGCTATGCCGGCGTGAACTACCAGATCGACGAGATCGTGGTCGGCGTCGAAGCAGACTACACCCATCTCCGCCTGACCGGCCGCAGCAGCGACGCGATCGGTCGGCAGAAGACCGACGGGACAGGCTACCTCATGGGGGTCGTCCTGTCCGGCGATGCGGCCACGCAGATCACGGATTACGCGACCCTCAGGGGTCGGGTCGGCTACACGGTCGGTGGCTTCATGCCGTTCGTGACCGGCGGCCTTGCCGTCGGCCGTGCGCAGATCTCCGAGACGGTGGCGGTGCAAGGCTTCGAGTACGACCAGGCGACCTACCGCAGCAACCAGGCCCTCGCCGATCCCTCGAAGCGGGTCTTCGTCAATCACTCCGGCTATAAGAACTTCCTCCAGAACGATCCCGGCAACAGCGAGCTCGCCGCGCCCGACATCCTCCGGCGCTCGAAGGAGAAGATCGTCGGCGGCCTCGCGGCGGGGGCGGGCCTCGAATACGCCATCACGCCGAACCTGCTGCTGCGCGCGGAATACCAGTACGTCCTGTTCAGCGACTTCGACGGCCACAAGCTGAACACCAACACCGTGCGGGGCGGCGCGGCGGTGAAGTTCTGATCGCCGCGACATACCGGCCTCACCGACGGGCTTGCGGGGACGCCGCGGCCGCGCCACCCTGACGGGACGCCCGAAAAGAGGCGCGGGTCGGGGGAGGGAAACCGGATGCAGCGTCTGGCCGGCAAGGTCGCCCTGGTGACGGGCGGCGCGCGGGGCATCGGGCTCGCGATCGCGCGGCGCTTCGCCCGCGAGGGCGCGGCGGCGGTGATCCTCGCCGATCTCGACGAGGCCGAGGCCGCGCGCGTCGCGCCGGAGAACCCCGCCTTCCATCCCTGTCCCCTCGACGTGACGCAGGACGTGGACTGGGCCAGGGCCGTCGACCGCACGGTCGCCCGCCACGGCGGCCTCGATGTTCTGGTCAACAATGCCGGGATCGCGGTCGTCGGCTCGATCGAGTCCGTGACCCTGGAGGAATGGCACCGGGTCCAGGCGGTCAACGTCGACGGCACCTTCCTCGGCTGCCGCCACGCGGTCCGGGCGATGAAGCCGCCGGCCGGCCGCGGCGGCGCGATCATCAACCTCTCGTCGGTCTCGGGGCTCGTCGGCGGGCACAACCTCGCCGCCTACAACGCCTCGAAGGGGGCGGTGCGCCTCCTCACCAAGTCGGTCGCCCTGCATTGCGCCCGGCAGAAATATGGGGTGCGCTGCAACTCGATCCATCCCGGCTTCACCGAGACCGACATGCTGCGCGACCTGGCGGCGGGCAGCCGCTACACCCCCGAGGCCCTGTCCGAGCGCCTGCGCGCCTCGGTGCCGCTGGGGCGCAATGCCGCCGCCGAGGAGATCGCGGGGCTCGCCGCCTATCTCGCCTCGGACGAGGCCGGCTTCGTCACCGGTGCCGAGATGGTGATCGACGGCGGCGTCACCGCGCAATAATCTCCGTTCCCCATAAAGTCGGACCTCAGCGGCAGCCCGGGGCCTCTACAGACCGGCGATTCGTCGCTATTTGTATGCGCCGCAGCAAAATCACCGGAGACCTGCCCGATGTCCGCCCAGGCCGCCCCCGCCCCGACCGATCTCGTCACCCTGGCGCAGGAAGCCGGCCTCGCCGCGAAGGCCCTCGCCGCGGACGCCACACGACGCGTCCGCGCCGGCCTCGTCGGCACCGACGGGCGGCTCTCGCCCGATCGCCTGGCGGCCGAGCAGCACGCCGCCCATGGGCTCGCCTGGCTCTCGACCTATGCCGAGGCGATCGTCCAGCTCGGCGCCTATGCGGCGCGCCTCGCCGAACAGGGCCGCCTCGGCGAGACCGAGACGCTGCTGGTGCGCATCGGGCTGGGTGAATATCTGGAGCAGCTCTTCAGCGGCATCCCGATGAGCCAGGGCGAGATGGTGCGCCCGACCTCGTCCCTCGGCCTCAAGGCCCAGGAAGTCGCGCGCCACCGCTCCGAGGCCGTCGAGACCCTGATCGCTGAAGGTAACACCGCCGCGAACCGCGCCGCCCTGGTGCGGCTGATCCGCGAGGGCTCGGGCGCGACGGTCGGCGACAGCGGCCTCGACGAGGACATGGAGGCGATCCGCACCGAGATGCGCCGCTTCGGCCAGGCCGAGGTCGCGCCCCACGCCCATGAATGGCACCTCGAGAACGCCTACATCCCGCTCGAGATCATCGGCCAGATGGCCGAGCTCGGCGTGTTCGGGCTGACCATCCCCGAGGAATATGGCGGCATGGGCCTGCCGAAGATCTCGATGTGCGTGGTCTCGGAGGAGTTGTCGCGGGCCTATATCGGCGTCGGCTCCCTCGGCACCCGCTCGGAGATCGCCGCCGAACTGATCCTGGGGGGAGGCACCGAGGAGCAGAAGCAGCGCTTCCTGCCGAAGATCGCCTCGGGCGAGGTGCTGCCGACCGCGGTCTTCACCGAGCCGAATACCGGCTCCGACCTCGCCTCGCTCCGCACCAAGGCGGTGAAGGAGGGCGACACCTGGCGGATCCACGGCAACAAGACCTGGATCACCCACCCGGTCCGCGCCGACCTGATGACCGTGCTGGTGCGCACCAAGCCCGAGGAGCCGGGCCACAAGGGCCTGTCGCTGCTGCTCGGCGAGAAGCCCCGCGGCACCGACGAGAACCCGTTTCCGGTCGCGGGCCTGTCGGGCGGCGAGATCGAGGTGCTCGGCTATCGCGGCATGAAGGAGTACGAGCTGGCCTTCGACGGGTTCGAGGTGCCGGATGCGAACCTGCTGGGCGGCGTCGAGGGCAAGGGTTTCGCCCAGCTGATGCAGACCTTCGAATCGGCCCGCATCCAGACCGCGGCCCGCGCCGTCGGCGTCGCCCAGTCGGCCCTCGATGTCGGCCTGCGCTACGCCGAGGAGCGGGTGCAGTTCGGCAAGCCGCTGGTCTCGTTCCCGCGGGTCGCCGACAAGCTCGCCATGATGGCGGTCGAGATCGCCATCGCCCGCCAGCTCACCTACTTCGCCGCCCACCAGAAGGACGAGGGCAAGCGCTGCGACCTCGAAGCCGGCATGGCCAAGCTTCTCGGCGCCCGCGTCGCCTGGGCCGCCGCCGACAACGCCCTCCAGATCCATGGCGGCAACGGCTTCGCCCTCGAATACCCGGTGAGCCGCCTGCTCTGCGACGCCCGCATCCTGTCGATCTTCGAGGGCGCGGCCGAGATCCAGGCCCAGGTCATTGCCCGCCGCCTGCTCGAGGTGCAGTGAGCGAGGCCCGATCGGCACCGTGAAACGAGGAACGGCGCGCGGGGCGACCCGCGCGCCGTTCCTCTTTGCGTCCGGCGTTATACCAATGGCCCAAGATGCTGACGCATCGGGCCATTGAGCCATCTCGAATTGTCTATGCCAAGCCAGAGGCTTGACGAAAATTCGAGAACGGAACCAAAGGTCGTTTCCAACGACCGTTGGTATTACTTCGTGATCTTCACCGAGACCGGGTCGCTCGTCGGGAACGTTTCCTCCAGCGCCTCGTCGAGTCGCTCGCTGAGCTTGCTCTGCTGGTTCTCGGGCCGGGCCTTGTCGTCCGGGGAGGCGCCGTCGCGGCGAAAGCCCGGCTGGTCCTGGTTCGGCGTCTTGGTCTCGCTCATGGGTGTCTCCTCGTATCCGGATGATCTGCGCGGCTAACGCGCGGGCCCCGAGCCTGTTTCGTCCGCCGGGCGCTTAACCGGATGCTGGCGCCTTGCCGGGTAGGGTTGTCCGGGTGAGAGGGCCCTTCCGATGCATGTCGGCATCCTGACGAATTTCGCGACGCCGAAGGGCGGCGCCGAGAAGGTCGCGATCGAATCCGCCCGCGGGCTCGCCGAATGCGGCGTCGCCGTCACGCTGATCCACGGGGCCGACGGGCCGGCCGACCCGCTGCTCGATCATCCGGGCATCCGCCGGGTGGGTCTGGGCCTCGTCGACGTGTGGGAGCGGCCGGCCTGGCGCGGCGCGATCGAGGGGATCTGGAACCGCGAGGCGGCGCGGCGCCTCGACGCGGCGCTCGCGGCCCTGCCGGACCGGCCCGACGTGCTGCACCTGCACCAATGGACCCGCTCGCTCTCGCCGGCGATTTTTCCGGTCCTGGCGCGCAGCGGCCTGCCCGTGGCGATCACCCTGCACGACTACTTCCTGCTCTGCCCGAACGGTCTCTATTACCGCTTCGACACAGCCGAGCCCTGCAGCGTGCGCCCGCTCTCGGGCCCCTGCCTCGCGGCCTCCTGCGATCCGCAATCGCGGGTTCACAAGGCGGTGCGGGTGGCGCGCTACGTCGCGCAACGGGCGGCGATCACCCGCACCACCGACTACCGCGCGATCGATCTCGTCCATGTCTCGGACGGCAGCCGGGCGCGGATCGAGCCGATGATGCCGGGCATCGGCTTCCGCCACCACCGCATCGACAACCCGGTCCGGGTCGAGCGCGCCGCCCCGGCCGATCCGGCCGCCGGTGACGCGGTCGCCTTCGTCGGCCGCTTCACCCGGGAGAAGGGCGCCGACCTCGTGGCGCAAGGAGCCCACCGGGCCGGAATACCGTCGCTCTTCATCGGCGACGGGCCGCTCGCCGACGAGCTGCGCGCCGTGCCGGGAACCGAGGTGATCGGCTGGCGCGCCCCGGCGGAGGTCGAGGCGCTGCTGCGCCGCCGCGCCCGGGCCGTGGTGGCGCCGTCACGCTGGCTCGAGACCGGCCCGCTGACGATCTACGAGGCGCTCGCCGCCGGCATCCCGGCCATCGCCTCCGACCGGGCCGGCGCGGCCGAGAAGATCCGGGACGGCGAAACCGGCTTCGTCACCGCCCCCGACCTCGCCGCGCTCGCGCAGGCCTTCGGCCGGCTGAAGGACGACGCCCTGGTCCGCCGGCTCGGAAGGACCGCCCATGCCGCCTACTGGTCCGCCCCGACGACGCTCGCCGCCCATGCGGGCGCGCTCTGCCGCCTCTATGCGGGGATGACGGCTGCGGCCGAGGCGCCATCTTTTCAGCGTAGTGCTGTCATGTGAGAGAGCACCCAGAATCCAGACCGACCTTTCGGAGCCGAATGCCGATGCGCCGCCCGACGACCTCCCTGCTGCTCGCCGCGCTCCTCCTCGGGGTCGCCCGACCGGCGGCCGCGCAGGCCGAGTCGGTTCCGCCGTTCCGCGCTCTCACGGACAACCGGGCCGTGCCTGAGTCGAAGGCGCAGGTGCAGCTCTCCTTCGCGCCGCTGGTCAAGCGCGCGGCGCCGAGCGTCGTCAACGTCTACGGCACCCATGTCGAGAAGCGTGCCGCCAATCGCGGCGCCATGGACGAGTTCCTGCGCCGCTTCTTCGGCGATGCCGGCCCGAACCTGCCGCAGGAGCGGGCGCAGCGGTCGCTGGGCTCGGGCGTGATCGTCGACGCCTCGGGGCTGATCGTCACCAACAACCACGTCATCGAGAACATGAACGAGGTGAAGGTGGCGCTGAACGACCGGCGCGAGTTCGAGGCGCAGATCATCCTGCGCGACCCCCGCACCGATCTGGCGATCCTGAAGATCAAGAGCCCGAGCGGCGGCCTGACGCCGATGGAGATCGGCGATTCCGAGCACCTGCAGGTCGGCGATTTCGTCATCGCCATCGGCAACCCGTTCGGCGTCGGCCAGACGGTGACGCAGGGCATCGTCTCGGCGCTGGCCCGCACCCAGGTCGGCTCGGCCGACTACCAGTTCTTCATCCAGACCGACGCGGCGATCAACCCGGGCAATTCCGGCGGCGCGCTGGTCGATCTCAACGGCGGCCTCGTCGGCATCAACACGGCGATCTACTCGCAGTCGGGCGGCAGCCACGGCATCGGCTTCGCCATCCCCGCCAGTATGGTCAAGGCGGTGGTCGAGACCGCCAAGGGTGGGGCCAAGACGGTGCGCCGGCCCTGGCTCGGCGCCCGGCTCCAGCACGTGACCCCGGACATCGCCGACAGCGTCGGCCTCGACCACCCGACCGGAGTGCTGGTAGCCTCGATGCAGCCGAAGAGCCCGGCCGAGGAGGCGGGGCTGAAGCGCGGCGACGTGGTCCTGGCGGTGGACGGCCAGACCGTCGACGACCCGGAAGCCTTCGGCTACCGCTTCGCGTTGAAAGGCATCAAGGGCGAGACCAAGCTCACGGTCCTGCGCGGCTCCAGCCGCATGACGGTGCCGGTGCGCTTAGGTCCCGCGCCGGAGACGCGGCCCCGCGACACCCTGAAGGTGAAGACCCGCTCGCCCTTCCTCGGCGCCACCGCGGTCAACCTGTCGCCGGCGGTGGTCGAGGACCTGCAGCTCGACCTGCCGGCCCAGTCGCAAGGAGACGGCGTCATCATCGCCGAGGTCGAGGGCGGCAGCCTCGCCAACCGGGCCGGCCTGCAGAAGGGCGACCTCGTGGTGGCGGTGAACGGCGCCCCGGTGACCTCGACCAAGGACCTGGAGCGCATGACCCGCGCCCCGGCCTCGATGTGGGAGGTGACGATCACCCGGGGTGGGCAGCAGCTGACGTCGGTGTTCGGGGGGTAGGGGACCGTAGCGGGGTGATCGCTTCGCGATGCGGAAACTGGCGTCGCCCCGCGCCGCGGGCTCGTGAGACGAAATCCGGAAGTGATCTTCCTGATTTCGTGTGACACCCTCCCCCGTCATCCCGGGTTCTCGCCTGCGGCGAGCCCGGGCTGATGACGTCAAAGGCACCGGACCGGTCTTCCCGATGCCGAAGCGAACGAGAGCGCTTCATGATCGGGCTGCCATCGCGACGCTCTCCAGGGTTTTGATCTCGTCGCATTGCCGACGACGGACCGGTATCCACGTCGTCGGAACATGCTCTAGAACCCGAACGGGTCCGGATACGGCAGCATCCGCCGCCGCACCGGCGTCTCCGGCAGGATCGGGCGGCTGATATCCACCGCAACCAGCCCTTCGACGGCGAGGGCCAGCACCGCCGCGACGCCGTCCTGGGCGTTGATCGCCATGGCGGCGCATTCGACCAGGCGACCGGTGCCGCACTCGTCGAGGTGGTGCAGGATCCGCACCCGGTCGCCGGCCGAGACATGGGTGCGGCGGCAGGCCATGATCAGCCGCACCGTCGAGATCCGCGGCTCGGCCCGCAGGGTCGCGGCACTCTCGATGACGAAGCGGCGGCCGTCCTCGGCCACCACCGGCTCGCCCGCCACGTAGGCCGTGCGGAAGGGGTGCCGCGCGAGATCGCCCTCCGCCACCACGTCGACGAGGAGGCCCGGCTCGTCGGTGCGCGCCTGCTCGAAATCGGCGGCATGCTCCAGAACCGTGTCGCCGAGGGTCAGGCGGACCGGGGCGGTGGCGGCGCGCAGGCGTTCCACCGCCGGGTCGAGGGCCGCGATGGCGAGGAAATCCGCGACCAGGGCCGGGCGCGGAACCGCGGCCACGAGGGCCGCGCCGCGCCGGGGAGCGGCGCTCCGCAAGGCGCCGCGGCGTTGCCCAGGGCGTTCGAGCAGGGTCGCGGAATCGAGGAGGGCAGGGGTGCTCATGCGGGGCTCCGGGGCCAGAGCCGGCGCCGACGCGCCGACACGCTCAAGTTCTAGAGGCTCAGGTCTTTAGGAACATTTAGCGAACTTACCTGCCTGGAGCAACGCCGCGGCAATCGTCGCCGTGTCGATGCGCCGTGACGGGTCGCCGGATCATCTGGGCAGGGTGTCGGCGGGAGCGAGGGTGCGACAAGAACATCATCCCCGGCGGGCCTCTGATCTCGCGTCGCTATCGCGAAAACGCTCGCGCCGCCCCATCTCTCGTGCTATAAGAACAAATGTGGAACCGGCCGATTCCCCCGCCCGTCCGGATCCGCTGTCAGCAGGTGAGATCGATCGAGATGAGCGCAACCACGGACAAGCAGATCGCGGACATCCTCGCCACCTACGGCGAGCCGCTGGCCGGCAACGTCTGGCGCGTGCAGGGCACCGCCGTGATCTACCACAAGGCCCTGGAGCGGATCGCCGTGCAGGCCCGCATCCGCTTCGACGCCCCGGTGATCGTGCGGGCCGAGCGGGACGAGGCGGTGATCCTGGTGACCGGCCACATGCCGGGCCCGAACGGCGACCGCACCGAGTGGTCGATCGGCGAGGCCTTGATCGGCGTGAACTACCGCGTCTCGGGCAAACAGGCGGCCTACGTCTTCGCCATGGCGGAGAAGCGGGCCAAGGACCGGGTCATCCTCAAGCTCGCCGGCCTGCACGGCCTGCTCTATTCCGAGGACGAGGCCGACGAGTTCAAGGCGAGCCGGCCCGACCTGGTGGCGGCGAACCAGTCGCGCCGGCCCGAGCCCGTGCGCGAGCGGCACGATGCCGAAGAGTCCGACCGCGAGGCCGAGGCCGCCAACGATGCCGACGCGCCGCGGGACGAGGCGCCCCGCGCCGAGGCGTCGGAGTCGGAAGCCGACCTCACCGCCCGCATCGACCAGGCGCAGTCGATCAACGCGGTGACCGACCTGATGCTCGCGCCCGAGACGCAAGCGGCGCTCGCCGCGATGCCGCCGGGCCTGCGCGACGAGGTCCGCGAGCACGCCAAGGCCCGGCTCGTCGCTCTGGGCTGGCCGGCCCGCAGCAACGCCAAGTCCCGCAAGGCCGCGGTGGCGTGAGCGGCGCATCGGGATCGATCGAAGGGCCGTCCGTTCGCGCGGGCGGCCCTTTTTCTTGAACCACATCCTCGTGCCTGACCGGATCGTGACCGGCCGCGCGGCGTGTTCGCGCTTGCCCTCACGCGCCCGGCCCGCATGATCGCGCCCCGGCGCCAGAAGGCGTCCGGCACGGGAGGACCAGGATGGCGACGAGCGACGATGCGCGGACCGACGACCTCGAACAGCTCGACGGACTGGTGATCCCGCCCTTCTCCCGGCGCGGCTTCGTGATGACGAGCCTGATGACCGGGCTGACGCTCGCCACCACCCGGGTCGAGGCGCAAGCCATCCGCACCGACGAGACCGGCATCGTCGCCGGCGAGGTTCGGATCCCGGTCGGCGACGGGCCAATGCCGGCCTACCGGGCGATGCCGCAGGGGGCCGGGCCGTTCCCGATCGTCCTCGTGGTCGAGGAGATCTTCGGGGTCCACGACTACATCAAGGACATCTGCCGGCGGCTCGCCAAGGCCGGCTACACCGCGGTGGCGCCGGAGCTGTTCGCCCGCCAGGGCGATGTCTCCAAGATGACCGACGTGCAGGAGATCGTCCGCGAGGTGGTGTCGAAGACGCCGGACGCGCAGGTGATGGCCGATCTCGACGCGACCGCCGCCTGGGCGGCGGCCGAGGCGAAGGGCGATGCGGGCAAGCTCGGCATCACCGGCTGGTGTCGCGGCGGGCGCACCGTGTGGCTCTACGCGGCCCACAGCACCAGCCTGAAGGCCGGCGTCGCCTGGTACGGCAATTTCGGCGGCACCCGCACGGGCATCCAGCCCAGGACCGCCGCCGACGTGATCCCGGAGATCCGCGCGCCGATCCTCGGCCTCTACGGCGGCGCCGATACCGGCATCCCGGTCGCCGACGTCGAGAAGGCGC
The DNA here is from genome assembly GCF_016804325.1 of Methylobacterium aquaticum. NCBI lineage: Bacteria > Pseudomonadati > Pseudomonadota > Alphaproteobacteria > Hyphomicrobiales > Methylobacteriaceae > Methylobacterium > Methylobacterium aquaticum. The sequence goes on along the minus strand of NZ_CP043627.1, from coordinate 170,410 downwards.
GCGAGGCGGCCAAGGCGGCGGGCAAGGAGGTCGAGATCGTCGTCTTCCCGGACGCGCCGCACGGCTTCCACGCCGATTATCGCCCGAGCTACCGCAAGGGGCCGGCGGAGGACGGCTGGGGGCGGATGCTGGCGTGGTTCCGCAACCACGGCGTCGCCTGATTCGCCTCCGCGGTCGGGCTGAGCCTTGCATTGCCGCAACACCTCGGAAAGGATGAGCGGAGGGCTCCGGGAGCTATGCAACCAGTGAGCCGCAAGCTCGTTCCCTGCACATGACCGAGTCCAGCGCCGCCGCGAAGACCCAGCCCGTGATCCTGGTCGTCGAGGACGAACCGGAGGAGCGTTTCCTCGCGGCCACGCTGCTGGAGGAAACGGGCTTTCGCGTCATCGAGGCCGAGACCGCCGAGAAGGCGCTCGCGATCCTGCGCGAGCGGGGCGACGAGGTGAACGTCGTCTTCTCGGACGTGCGGACCCCGGGCCAGATCGGCGGGTTCGAGCTGGCCCGGATCATCGGCGTCACCTGGCCGCGGGTCCACGTCCTGCTCACCTCGGGTGATGCCGGCGACCAGCCGAGCGACCTGCGGATGTCGGCCACCTTCATTCCGAAGCCGTGGCGGGCCCTCGACATCCTCACGTTGGTCGAGCAGGCCGCCGGCTATCATACCGGCGGCGCCGCGAGCGACGCGCACTAGGCTCTCACTTCGAAGATCCCGTCGACCTCGACGCTCGCATTGGCCGGCAGGCTGGCGACGCCGATCGCCGTGCGGGCGTGGCGCCCGGCCTCACCGAACAGCTCCGCCATCAGGTCGGAGGCACCGTTGACCGCCTTCGGCACGTCGGGCCAGCCCTGCTCGACCTGCACGAAGCCGCCGAGGCGGTGGCAACGCACCACCCGGTCGAGATCGCCGTCGAGGGCGAGGCTCAAGGACGCCAGCAGGTTGAGCGCGCAGATCCGCGCCGCCTCCTGCCCGGTCGCGATGTCGGTCACCGGCCCGGTGAACCGCACTTCCCCTTCCCATTCGCAGATCTGGCCGGCGAGCCACAGGGTCGAGCCGATGCGCGAGAACGGCAGGAAGGCGCCGCGGGGCTCGGGCACCCGCGGCAGCGCGAGGCCGAGGGCGGCAAGGCGGCGGGCGGGCTCGCCGCGCAGAGGGGAGGGTTGGTTCATCGGGACCTCGCGGGGGATCGGTGGGTTTTCGGTGTCTGATCGATCGTCGACAACAGGATGCGTGTCTCGGCTCCCATACCTTGGAAGAGTACCGCGCAAGTCAGGGGCGGCTCGGTGAACGGCGCACGACATGGGCATGAAGCCCGCTGGCGGAGGTCTCTCCTGTCTGCAACCTCATCCTGAGGTGTGAGCCGATCGGCAATCGGCCGACCCCGAAGGAGGGCTCCAGAAGTCTCCGAGATCTCTGGAGCCCTCCTTCGAGGCGAGCAATGCTCGCGCCTCAGGATGAGGTCGCGGGTGGGACGAGGAGGAGCCGCGGACGAGTCGTCCTGTCGCATCCCGCGTGCCTCGAGAGGCTCCCGAGCTTTCCCTCGTGCGGAGCGATCGAGTCGAACTCGATCAGTAGCGGTTCGACCCGGGAATCGGCGGCGGCACGACGAAGACGCCGCCGGGCACGGGCTGGGGCCCGATCGGCCCATAGGGCGAGGGACCGTAGCGATCGTAACGGTCGTAGCGATCGTACCGGTCCGCCCGGGACCGGTCGTCCCGCCAGCGCCCTTCCGCATCACGGCGGCCGCGATCGTCCCGGTCGCGGCGGCGCGGCATGATCTCGTCGGGGTCGCCGCGCTCCACATCCCGGCGGTCGCGCCGGTCGAAATCCCCGCGGCGGTCGTCGTCGCCGAAGCGCAGGCCGGGATCGCGACGGTCGTCGTACCGCTCGCCGCGCCGGGCGGTCGGGCGGTCGTCGTCCCATTGCGCCGCGGCGGGACAGGCGGAGAAGCCGGCGAGCAGGGCCGCGGCGATCAGGAATCTCATCGGGAGCGTCTTTCGGGCAGGCGACGGGCGTTTTCAGGCGACGGGCTGGCCGTCCCCTTCCGTGTATTCTCGCCACAGCAACACCAACGCCGCCATAACGGCCGGGCCCAGGAACAGGCCCAGGAGCCCGAAACTCTCCACGCCGCCCAGGATTCCGAGCAGGACCCACAGGAACGGCAGCCGGGTGGCACCCCCGATCAGGACCGGACGGACGAAGTGGTCGGCCACGAAGGTGACGACGAGGCCCGCCACCGCCACCACGATCGCCGCGGTGACCCCGCCCTGTGCCGCGGCGAGGAGCGCGGCGAGGCCGAAGGCGACGGGCGCCCCGAACGGGATCATCGCGGCGAGTGCCGTGAAGGCACCGAGCAGGACCGGATGCGGCACCCCGGCGAAGTAGTAGACCAGGCCGAGCAGGAAGCCTTCGCCGAGGCCGACCAGCACCAGCCCGTCGACGGTGCCGTGGACCGAGGCCGCCATCTGCCGCGCCACCCGCTCGCCCCGCGGGCCGAACAGGCGGCGCGCCGCCGAGAGCCCTTGCGCGGCCAGCGCCGGCCCGTCGCGGAACAGGAAGAACAGGGCGAGCAGCGTGAAGCCGAACAGCATCGCCCGGTGGACGATCTGGCTGCCGAAGGTGCGGCCGAACCCGACCAGCGACGAGTGGTTGATCGACTGGTCGACGCGCTTGAGGACCTCGGACGAGCCCTGCGGATGGCTCAGGTTCTCCTGCCACCAGGCCGCGACCTGCGACGCCCCGAACGGCAGGTGCGCGACGAAATCCGGCACCGGCCAGCCCTGCTCCTCGATCTGGCGCCAGAATGCCACCGCGTCGTGCGCCTCCCGCGCCGCCTGGATGGCGACGACGATCAGCGGCACCAGGATCACCAGGGCGACCGCAAGCGTGAGCACGGCCGGCCACAGCAGGTTGTGCTTGCCGGGCGGCTTGATCCGCACCAGCCGCTCGCGCAGGGGCCACAGGGCGATCGCCAGGATCACCGCCCAGACCAGCGCCGGCAGGAAGGGATGCAGCACCCAGACGCCGAGGGCGCCGAGGGCGATCACCAGGGCCGCGCGGGCAAAGGCGGAGGTTCCCGCCGCGGGCGGCGGCGCCGGGGCGGGGGAATGTCCGGGACCGGTCGGGGGCTTCACGTGTTCCATGCCGGCTGTCATCCTTCCCGCGTTGCCGCGGGCGCGTCGTCCGACCTGACCTAGGGCAGGGGGCGCCTGGCGGAAACGCCGCGCGGTTGCCGGCCCGTCCCCCCTCGTGTATGCGGGCCCCTCGACCGGGCCATGCCCGGCGGACCCTTTTCGGGGAGGCGGTTTCGTGGCCGGGGTGCGGGCGGTGCCCGGAGGTCGCGCCGTTCGAGCCAGACCTCAGCAGGAAGACGGCTGCACGTCCATGTCCGACACCTTCGACCGCGTCGCCACCATCATCGCCGACGTCGCCGACATCCCGCGCGAGAAGATCACGCCGGAGAGCCACGCCATCGACGATCTGGGCATCGACAGCCTGGCCTTCCTCGACATCGCCTTCGAGATCGACAAGTCCTTCGGGATCAAGCTGCCCCTCGAGCAGTGGACCCAGGAGGTCAACGAGGGCAAGGTTCCGGCCGAGCAGTACTTCGTGCTGAAGAACCTCTGCGAGCGCATCGACGGCCTGGTGGCCGAGAAGGCCGCCAAGGTCTGAGCCGGGTTTAGGGCGGCCGCCGGGATGCGCCTCGAATATTTCGACATGATCGACCGGGTCGTGAGCCTCGACCGCGCCGAGGGGCGCATCGCGGCGCTCGCCACGGTGCCGGATGCGAGCCCGGTCTTCGAGGGGCATTTCCCCGGCCACCCCCTGGTGCCGGGCGTGCTCCTCACCGAGACGATGGCGCAGGCCTCCGGCTACCTGCTGCTCGCCCGTGCGTCCTTCAGCCACATGCCGTTCCTGATGGGCGTCGACAAGGCACGCTTCCGCTCCTTCGTCGGCCCCGGGGCCGTGCTGGAGGTCGAGGCGAGCCTGGAGCATGACGGCTCGGGCTACGCCGTGACCAAGGCGGCGATCCGCTCCGACGGCAAGCCGATCTGCAACGCCGAATTGCGGTTCCGGACCATGCCGTTCCCGGACGGTCTCGGCGCGCTCATGCGCGAGCGCACCGCCCGCATCGGCCTTCCCGACGGAGCGGATTCGTGACCCGGCCTGTTGTCGTCACGGGCCTCGGGCTCGTCTCCTGCGCGGGCGAGGGCGTCGAGGCGCATCTCTCGGCCTACCGGTCGGCCGAGGCGCCGCGGAGCGATGCCGAGACCTTCGCGCCGTACCCGGTCCACCCGGTCGCGCCGCTCACCCTCGACGGGCAGATCCCGAAAAAATCCGACCAGCGGCAGATGGAGCCGTGGCAGCGGCTCGGCGTCTACGCCGCCGGCCTCGCCCTCGACGCGGCCGGCGCCAAGGCCGATGCGGCCTTGAAGGCCGCCATGCACCTCGTCGTGGCGGCGGGCGGCGGCGAGCGCGACTACGCGGTCGACGGCCAGATCCTCACCGGCCTGCGCCAGGCATCCGATCCGGGCACCTACCTCAACGAGCGCCTGCAGAACGACCTGCGGCCGACGCTGTTCCTCGCCCAGCTCTCGAACCTGCTCGCCGGCAACATCGCCATCGTGCATGGCGTCACCGGGGCCTCGCGCACTTTCATGGGCGAGGAATCGAGCGGCGTGGACGCGTTGCGCATTGCGCAGGCCCGCATCGGCGCCGGCCAGCTCGACATCGTTCTGGTGGGCGGCTCGTACAATGCCGAGCGGGCCGACGTGCTGCTGATCCACGAGATGGGCGGCTACCTCTCTAAACCCGAGTATCGCCCGGTCTTCGAGCGCGGCGACGCGCCCGGCTTCATCCTCGGCTCCGGCGCCGCCTTCCTGGTGCTGGAGGCCGAGGACCATGCCAGGGCCCGCGGCGCCCGGGCGCTCGCCCGGCTCGAGGCGGTGGCGAGCGACCGCACGAAGCGCCGGGACGGCAGCGTGGCGGCGAGCCTGACCGGGCTCTGGGGCCAGGTCGGCGTCACCGACCCCGACGCCGTGATCTCCGCCGCCACCGGCTGCGCCGGCATCACCGGCGAGGAGCGAGACGCATTGACGACCCTGGCGCCGCGGGCGCCGGTCCGGGCGCTCGGCGACCTCACCGGCCACACGCTGGAGGCCGCCGCCCCCTTCGGTGCGGCGCTCGCCGCCGCCCTGGTGGCGTCGGGGGACGCATGCGAGGTCGCCGTCACGACGGTCGGCCACCGCCGGGGCGAGGGCGTGCTGCGCCTCACCAGAGCAGGGGACACCGCATGAGCCGCGACCGCGACGCGATGGGCCGTCCCCTGGTGGCGGTCACCGGCCTCGGCGTGGTGACCTCGCTGGGCCAAGGAGCCGCCGACAACTGGGCGGCGCTGACCTCCGGGCGCTCCGGCATCCACGCCATCACCCGGTTCCCGACCGAGGGGCTTCGCACCCGCATCGCCGGCACGGTCGATTTCATCGCCGCCGACCCGATGGTGGCGCCGCTGCTCTCGCAGCGTTTCGCCGAGGCCGCCGCCGACGAGGCGGTGGCGCAGGCCGGCCTCCCGGGCGATTTCCCGGGCGCCCTGTTCATGGCGGTGCCGCCGGTCGAGATCGAGTGGCCGCAGCGCCAGGCGCTCGCGGAGGCCGCGGCCACCAACGGTGACGTGACCTATGCCGACCTGCTGCGGGCGGCCGCCAGCCGGCGCTTCGACGACTGGCACGACCTGTTCATCTTCGGCACCGTCGCCGATCGCATCGCCGACCGCTTCGGCACCAAGGGCTCGCCGATCTCGCTCTCGACCGCCTGCTCGTCGGGCGCGACCGCGATCCAGCTCGGCGTCGAGGCGATCCGCCGCGGCGAGGTCGAGGCGGCGCTCTGCATCGGCACCGACGGCTCGGTGAACCCGGAATCGCTGATCCGGTTCTCGCTGCTCTCCGCCCTCTCGACCCAGAACGACCCGCCCGAGGCCGCCTCGAAACCCTTCGCCAAGAACCGCGACGGCTTCGTGATGGGCGAGGGCGCCGCCGCGCTGGTGCTGGAGAGCGCAAGCCACGCCCGCGCCCGCGGCGCCAGGATCCTCGGCTACGTGCTCGGCTGCGGCGAGAAGGGCGACGGCTTCCACCGCACCCGCTCGAGCCCCGACGGCGCGCCTGTCGTCGCGGCGATCCGCGCCGCGCTCGACGATGCCGGCCTGCATCCCGACCGGATCGACACGGTGAACGCCCACGGCACCGGCACGCCGGAGAACGACAAGATGGAGGCGATGGGCTGCCTCGCGGTGTTCGGCGAGCGGATGCGCGCGGTGCCGATCTCCTCCAACAAGTCGATGATCGGCCACACGCTCACCGCCGCCGGCGCGGTCGAGGCGGCGTTCTCGCTCCTCACCATCGCCCATGGCCGGGTGCCCCCGACCCTGAACTACGCGATCCCCGATCCGGCGATTCCGCTGGACGTGGTGACGACCGCCCGCGACGTGCCGGTGACGACGGTGCTGTCGAACTCCTTCGGCTTCGGCGGACAGAACACCTGCCTGGTGTTCGGGGCGGAACCCGCGTGAGCGCGCCTGTGCATAACCGCCGCGTCCTCGTCACCGGCGGCGCGCGGGGCCTCGGCGCCGCGATCGTGCGGGCGCTGATGGCGTCCGGCCACGACGTCGACTTCACCTATCGCGGCTCGCAGGCTGCCGCCGAGGCGCTGGCGCTGGAACTCACCGCCCTCCACCCCGAGCAGCGGGTGCGGCCCCACGGCCTCGACCTCGCGGACAAGGCGGCGCTCGACGATTTCTGTAGCCTGATGGAGGGCGAGGGGATCTTCGGTCTCGTCCACAATGCCGGCCAGCCCTGCGACAGCCTCGCCGCCGTGCTCGACCAGGACCGGGCGGAAGCCGCGATGCAGGTCAATTTCTGGTCGCTGACCCGGCTGGCCAAGGCGCTGGTGCGGCCGATGACCCGGGCGAAGGCCGGGCGCATCGTGGCGATCGGCTCGGTGGCGGCGCTCCGGGCCAATCCGGGAAATGCCGCCTATGCGGCGAGCAAGGGCGCGCTGATCGCCTATTGCCGGACGCTGGCGATCGAGTCGGCCCGTCGCGGCGTCACCGTCAACGTGGTGGCCCCGGGCTTCATCGACACCGACATGATGGCACCCTACGCCGCCCACCGCGCCGGGATGGAGAAGCAGATCCCCGCCGGGCGCTTCGCCGCACCGGCGGAGGTGGCCGATCTCGTCGCATTCCTGCTGAGCCCCGGAGCGGGCTACATCACCGGCACGGTGCTGCCGGTAGATGGCGGGCTCACCGCGATGATGGGCATCCATCGCACCTGACGAACCGGATCCATGCGGTACCCCCTCGCGTGCGCCGCCCTGGCGGCGGCCCTCCTCCTCGTTCCGGCGTCGGTCCAGGCGCAGGAATTCGGCCGACTGGAGTTCTTCCGGGTCGAGGGGCTGCCCCCGGGCGACACGCTCAGCATCCGCGAGGCGCCGGACGCCGACTCCCCGGCCCTCGGGCAGGCGCCGCCCCGCGGGCGCCTGCGCGGCTTCGGCTGCACCAACGACACCCCGAGCGGCCTGACCTGGTGCCGGGTGAAGCTCGGGCCGATCGTCGGCTGGGCGCGGCGGCGGTATCTGACGCCGGAGTGACGTCTGTTGTCGTTCCTGGCCCGGCGGTTTACGTCCGGCTGACACGAAGGCGCGGGATACCCTCTCCCGTGTGTTCTTCCGTTTACATGTAGCGCGCCTCCCCTCCCCCCTGTGGGGAGGAGCCGGAGGTGGGGGTGGTGCCGCGTAGAGCGCGAGGTCTCTCCGGCACCACCCCCACCCCTAGCCCCTCCCCACAGGGGGGAGGGGAAGGCGCTCGTCTGACGAAGGACCCCCATGAAAGCCCTCCAGCTCTTCGGCGACCGCGACCTGCGCCTGACCGAGGTCCCCGACCCGGATGCCCCCGGCCCCGGCGAGGTGCAGATCCGGGTCCGCGCCGTCGGCCTCAACTTCATCGACGTCTGGGGCTTTCGCGGCATGGCCTTCGCCAAGCGCAAGCTGCCGCTCACCGTCGGCGCCGAGGCGGCCGGCGAGATCGCGGCCCTCGGCGAGGGCGTGGAGGGTCTCAAGGTCGGCGACAAGGTCGCGCCCTACGGCGCTCTGACCTGCGGCCGATGCCGCGCCTGCCGCAAGGGCCGCGACAACCTCTGCGAGGAGGTCGGCGGCGTGCTCGGCTTCCACGTCGACGGCTTCGCCCGCGAGTTCGTCAACCTGCCGGCCCGCCTCGTGGTGCGGGTGCCCGATTCCGTCAGCTTCACCGATGCCGCCTGCGCGCCGATCGCCTTCGGCACCGTGCAGCACATGCTGTTCGACAACGCCAAGCTCGAGCCCGGCGAGACCATCCTGGTCCATGCCGGCGGATCGGGCATCGGCACCACGGCGATCAAGATGGCGAAGGCGATCGGCTGCACGGTGTTCACCACCGTCGGCGACGATGCCAAGGGCGAGAAGGCCAAGGCCCTCGGCGCCGACCACGTCATCAACTACCGGACCGAGCGCTTCGAGGGCGAGGTGCGCAAGGCCACCAGGCGCAAGGGCGTCGACGTGGTCTTCGAGCATGTCGGGCCGGAGACCTGGAACGGCTCGCTTCTCTGCCTCAAGCGCGGCGGGCGGCTCGTCACCTGCGGGTCGACCTCCGGCGTCTCCACCACCATGAACCTGATGCAGCTGTTCCAGCAGCAATACCGCATCACCGGCTCGTTCGGCTGCCGCATCGCCAACATCCGCGACGCCCTCGACAAGATGGCGGGCGGGATGAATCCGGTGATCGACACGGTGCTGCCGCTCGGCGATTTCGCGCAAGGGCTGGAGCGGCTCGAATCGCGCAAGGTGTTCGGCAAGATGCTGGTGACGCTCTAAAGGCCACATCGGCACGGGAAGTGCGCGGGGATGGCCCGCGCGCCCTTGCGCGAACCCATCCGGCGCGAGAAGAGGCGACGTGCAGGGCGAAGACCAGCTTGCGCGAATTCGCCTGCCTGCCCGTTCTCCCGCCCGGATTGCTTCGTGAGATCATCGTGCTGCGCTTGAAGCTGAGGCTCTACCGCGCCCTGTCCCGCCTCGCCGGCCTGCCGATGGTCTTCGTGATCCGCGCGCTCTTCGCGCTCGCCCGCTGGCTCGGCCCGGTGCGCGCCGCCGCGGCAGGCGCGGCGATCGCCCGGGCGATCGGCCCCCGGCTGCCCTCGCACCGCACCGCGCTCAAGAACCTGCGCCAGTCCTTCCCCGGGAAGGGCGAGGCGGAGATCGCCGCCATCGCGCTGGGCTCCTGGGACAATCTCGGCCGCACCGGCGCCGAATACGCCCATCTCGCCGAGATCTTCGACTACGACCCCGCTGCAGCAGAGGCGGGACGGATCGAGGTCGAGGGCATCGAGCATTTCTTCGGGTTGCGCGACGACGGCAAGCCGGGGCTGATCTTCTCGGCCCATCTCGGCAACTGGGAATTGCCGGCGATCTGCGCCGCCCGGTTCGGCCTGGAGGCGAGCGCGGTGTTCCGTCCACCGAACAGCCCGGCGGCGGCGCAGCTGGTGCAGGAGGTGCGCCGCGCCACGATGGGCGGCCTGACCGCGGCCGGCCCCGGTGCCGCCTTCAAGATGCAGGGCGTCGTGGAGCGCGGCGGCCATCTCGGCATGCTGGTCGACCAGCATTTCACCCGCGGGGTGGTGGTGGATTTCCTCGGCCAGCCGGCGCTGGTGAACCCGCTGCTCGCCAAGCTCGCCCGGCACTACGACTGCCCCGTCCACGGGGTACGGGTGATCCGGCTGCCCGGCGACCGCTTTCGCCTCGAACTGACCCCCGGCCTCGACCTGCCCCGCGACGCGGGCGGTGCCGTCGACGTGCAGGGCGCCATGCAGGCGATGACCGACGTGATCGCCGGATGGGTGCGCGAGCACCCCGAGCAATGGCTTTGGATGCACCGGCGCTGGCGCCCGGCGATGCTGCCGAAATCCGTCTCCCGGGCCCCGGCCGTTCCGGCCTCAAGCTAACGTGACTTCTCTCCGCCGGCCGGCCGGGTGTTGATGACGCATGACGCGCGTAGCCCTCCTCCGCCTGCTCGCCGGCTTGGGTCCGGCCTGGCTCGGCCTCTCGGGGCCGGCGCATGCCGGGGAGGTGCCGCCCCGGGCGGTGGTCGAGCTTTTCACCAGCCAGGGCTGCTCGGCCTGCCCGCCGGCCGACCGGCTGGTCAACGATCTGTCGCGCGATCCGGGCGTGATCGCGCTGACCCTGCCGGTGACCTACTGGGACTATCTCGGCTGGAAGGACACGCTGGCCAGCACCTCGTTCACCGCGCGCCAGCGGGCCTATGCGAGCATGCGCGGCGACCGGCAGGTCTTCACGCCCCAGGTGGTGGTGAACGGCGCCGCGACGGTGGTCGGCTCCGACCGGGCGGCGCTCGAGCGCAGCATCCGCGATCCCGGCACCGCCGCGAGCCTGCCGGTGGCGATCCACAGCGAGATCGACCCGGACCGCATCGTGATCGATGTCGGGCCGGCACCCGAGGCCGGCCGCACCGCCGAAGTCTGGCTGCTGCCCATCGCCCGCTCCCGCGACGTCGCGATCGGGCGGGGGGAGAATCGCGGCCGTACCGTCACCTACCGCAACGTGGTGCGGGGCATGCACCATGTCGGGTCCTGGCGCGGCGCGCCGGCCCATTACGAGGTGCCCCGCACGGCGCTCAACCAGGCCGACGCCGATTCCTACGTCGTCGTGCTCCAGGCCGAGCATAACGGGCCGGGACGCATCCTCGGGGCCGCCAGGGGGCCGGGATTGTAAGAGCTTGGTTGACGTCGGCGCGAGGGATGGCGTTGTGAGCGGGATGAGCGGCACCGGACGAATGCGCCGCCAGAAGGAGACGCGCTGTGACCGGCCCGACCGATAGTCCCGCCTACACCCTGCCCGACCGCAACCACCGGGTACTGCTCGCCCGTCGGCCCGCCGGCATTCCGCAAGCGGACGATTTCAGCCTCGACGCCGTCCCGGTGCCGGAGCCGGGCCCGGGCGAGATCCTGGTGCGCAACCTCTATCTCTCGGTCGATCCGGCCCAGCGCGGCTGGGCCAGCGCCGAGGCCAACTATTCCCAGCCCGTGCCCCTCGGCGGACCGATGCGGGCGCTGGCGGTGGGCGTCGTGGTCCGCTCGAACGCACCCGACGTCACCGAGGGTGAGTTCCTGTACGGCTGGTTCGGCTGGCAGGACTACGCCGCTGTCCCGGTCTCGGCGATCTTCCGGCGCTGCCGCGAAGCGGTGCCGCTCTCGGCCCATGCCGGGCTGCTGGGCCTCAACGGGCTCACCGCCCATCTCGGGCTGACCGAGCTCGGCCGGCCGCGACCGGGGGAGACGGTGCTGGTCTCGACCGCCGCGGGCGCCGTCGGCAGCCTCGTCGGCCAGATCGCCCGCAACCTCGGCTGCCGTCCGCTCGGCCTTACCGGCGACGACGCCAAGGTCGCCCGCTGTCGCGACGCCTACGGCTATGACGCCGCCTGGAACTACCGCACCGACGACTGGGCCGCCGCCCTGCGCGAGGAGGCGCCGGAGGGGGTGAACGTCTATTTCGACAATGTCGGCGGGCCGATTCTCGATACGGCGTTGCGGCGGATGGCCGTCGGTGGCCGGATCGTCCAGTGCGGCACCGCCTCGGTGGCGAGCTGGACCGAGACGCCGACCGGCCCCCGCGTCGAGCGCGAGATCCTGACCCGGCGCCTCGTCTGGAGCGGCTTCGTGGTGCTCGACCACGCGGCGCGGTTCGAGGCGGCCATCGCCGACCTCGCCGGCTGGTATCATGAGGGCCGCATCGCCCTCGACGAGGATATCTCCGAGGGCATCGAGGCCGCCCCCGGCGCGATCGCCTCGCTCTACCGCGGCGAGAACCGCGGCAAGCGGCTCATCTACGTCGGGTGACGGGTCAGTCGACCCACTCGCCCCGGCGCATCAGCGGCTCGGACCGGCCGTCCGGCGTCACCCCGTCGACGTCGACCTCGGCCGAGCCGATCATCCAGTCGATGTGGATCAGGCTGCGGTTGGCGCCGCGTTCGGCCAGCTCCTGCTCGCTGAAAGCCGCGCCGCCGTTCACGAAGCACTTGCTGTAGGCCTGGCCCAAGGCGATGTGGCTCGCGGCGTTCTCGTCGTAGAGGGTGTTGTAGAACAGGAGCCCCGAGGCCGAGATCGGCGAGGAGGCCGGCACCAGCGCGACCTCGCCGAGGCGGCGCGCGCCCTCGTCGGTGTCGATCACCTTGGCCAGCACGTCGGCCCCGGTGCGGGCCCGCGACTCGACGATGCGGCCCTCCTGGAACCGCACCGCGATCCCGTCGATCAGAGTGCCCTGGTAGGACAGGGGCTTCGTCGCGCTGACATGGCCCTGCACCCGCATCTTGTGCGGGGTGGTGAAGACCTCCTCGGTCGGGATGTTGGCGTTGCAGACGATGCCGTTCTTCGCCGTGGTGGCGCCGCCGCACCATTCGTGGTCGTCGGCAAGGCCGACGGTCAGGTCGGTGCCGGGCCCGCGGAAATGCAGGGCGGCGTAGCGGCGGGCGTTGAGCATGGCCGTGCGGTCGCTCAAGCGTCGGTTATGCGCCTCCCAGGCGCCGACCGGATCGGGCCCGTCGACCCGCGAGGCGGCAAAGATCGCGTCCCACAGCCGGGCGACGGCCTGGTCCTCGGGGAGGTCCGGGAACACCGTGCGGGCCCAGGCCGGCGTCGCCGCCGAGACGATGGTCCAGTTGGTGGCGAAGTTGGCGATCTGCTCGAGCGCCGGCATGTAGGCCTTCGACCGGGCACGGTTGGCCCGCGCGACCTTGTCCGGGTCCTGGCCGGCGAGGAGCGACGGGTCGTCGCCCGAGATGGCGAGCCGTGCCGCACCGCTGCGATAGGCCTGCGCCATGCCCTCGTAGAGCCAGCCGGCCGCCTTGTCGAAGGCGTCGTCGTGGCCGTTCTCGAAGCGCGCCAGTGTCGCCTGGTCGTCGGCGAGCAGCGTCGTCACCACCGAGGCGCCGGCCTTGTAGGCCTGGACGGTGATGCGCCGGGCCAGCGGCAGCGCCTCGAGGGGCGCCGTCATCACCAGTTCCTGCCCGGGCCGGAGCCCGAGCCCGACCCTCACGGCGACCTCGGCGAGCCGGTCGAGGCGAGCGTCGAAGTCGGGGGCGTTCGTCATGGTGGGAGTACCTTCGGTTAAAGCGAGCGCGATCTGTCGCGCCACAATCCCAACCACGGCCTCATCCTGAGGTGCCGGAGCGAAGCGGATCCCTCCTTCGAGGCCGCGACGCGGCACCTCAGGATGAGGTCGTGGGTGGGGCGCATCCGGTCATCGGGTCAGATAGTGGGGCGTCACCCCACCCGCGTCCAGGCGATGCCGCCGAGATCCTCCCGGAAGGCGAAGCGGGCGAGGTGCTCGGCCACCACGCCCTGCATCCGGGTCAGCGCCTCCAGGTCCGGCGCCTCGACCCGCAGGGTCAGGCCCTCCGGGTCGGCCTCGGCCGTGAAGCGGCGCCCCTCCCCGAACGGCACCACGCCGCGCTCCGGTGTGAAGGTCGTCTCGGGGAACTTGTGGCTCCAGTGCTTGCACAGCTGGGTGAGATAGCGGCTGCCGTTCTCCGTCTCGACGCGGGCCTGGGCCGCCAGGGTGACGGGATCGCTCATGCGGCCTTCCCCGCGTTCTGGAGCGCCGACCAGATCACCTGCGGCGTCGCCGGCATGTTGATGTGGTGGATGCCGCGGGGACGCAGGGCATCGACGAGGGCGTTCATCACCGAGGGCAGCGAGCCGGCGCAGCCCGCCTCGCCGCAGCCCTTCACCCCGAGCGGATTGGTGGTGGCGGGCACCGCGTGGCTCTCGAAGCTCATCACCGGCGCGTCGGAGGCCCGCGGCAGGCAGTAATCCATGAACGAGCCGGTCACGAGCTGGCCCTGCTCGTCATAGGCCGTGCGCTCCATGAGCGCCTGGCCGATGCCCTGGACCACGCCGCCATGGAGCTGGCCCTCGACCAGCATCGGGTTCACCAGCGTACCGAAATCGTTGACCGTGGTGTAGCGCACCACCGCGGCCACGCCGGTCTCGGGATCGACCTCGACCTCGGCGACGTGGCAGCCGTTCGGGAAGGCCGAGGGCGATTCCTTGTGGGTATGCGCCACGTCGAGGCTTCTGGGGGCGGCCGGGTCGGGCAGGCCGGCCCGCACCCTGGCGGCGAGGTCCAGGAGGGCGATGCCCCGGTCGGTGCCCGCGATGGTGAAGCGGCCGTCGCGGAACTCGATGTCGGCGGGGCCGGCCTCCAGCACCGAAGCGGCGGCCTCGCGGCCCTTGGCGATGACGAGGTCGCCGGCCTCGACCAAAGCCGTGCCGCTCGCCATCAGCGATTTCGAGCCGCCGGTGCCGCCGCCGGCGATGAGCTGGTCGCTGTCGCCCTGGAGCAGGCGGACGCGGTCGACCGGGATGCCGAGGCGGTCGTGCAGCACCTGGGCGAAGGGCGTCAGGTGGCCCTGGCCGTAATCGAGGGTGCCGGTGACGATCGTCACCGTGCCGTCGGTCTCGAAGCGGATGCCGCCCATCTCGTTGGTCGGCGGCGCGGTGATCTCGAGGTAGTCGCCGATGCCGATGCCGCGCAAGCGGCCCCTGGCCTCGCTCTCGGCGCGACGGGCTTCAAACCCGTCCCAGTCGGCGGCCGTCAGCGCCTTGTCGAGCACGGCCGGGAAGTCGCCGCTGTCGTAGGTGAGGCCCGACGGCGCCTTGTAGGGCATGTCGGCCGGGCGGATGTGGTTGCGGCGGCGCAACTCCACCCGATCGAGGTTCATCTCGGCGGCGGCGGTGTCGATCAGCCGCTCGATGAAGTAGTTGCCCTCGGGCCGGCCGGCGCCCCGGTAGGCACCGATCGGGGTGGTGTTGGTGAACAGGCACTCCACCGCCACGTCGTAGACGGGGGTGCGGTACACGCCGACCATGTTGCGGGCGATGTTGACGGTCTGGAACAGCGGCGAGAGCGGGTTGAGATAGGCGCCCATGTTGGCGCGGCCCTTGACCCGGAAGGCGAGGAAGTTGCCTTGCGCGTCCAGCGCCAGATCCGCCGTCACCGCGACGTCGCGGCCGTGATGGTCGGACAGGAAGCTCTCGGAGCGCAGGTCGGTCCACTTCACCGGCCGGCCGAGGCGCTTGGCAGCTTCCAAGAGCGGCAAGTACTCGGGATAGACCGGGGCCTTCATGCCGAACGAGCCGCCGACATTGCCGGTGAGCACCCGCACCTTGTCGCGGGGCAGCCTCAAGACGCCCTCGGCGAGGGAGTTGCGCAGGCCGAACACGCCCTGCGAGCCGACATGCAGGGTGAAGCGGCCCTCTGCCTGATCGTGGACGCCGATGGCCGAGCGCGGCTCCATCGGGTTGATGACGAGGCGGTTGTTGAGGAGATCGAGGGAGGCGACGTGGGCCGCACGCGCGAAGGCGGCCTCGGTCGCCGCCTGGTCGCCGGTGCGGAAATCCAGCGCCAGGTTGCCGGAGGCGTCGTCGTGGAGGAGGGGGGCGCCCTCGGCGGCGGCCTCGTCAGGCGTGGTCACGACGCCCAGATCCTCGATGTCGAGCACCACGGCTTCTGCCGCGTCGCGGGCCTCGGCCAGGGTCTCGGCCACCACCAGGGCGACCGGCTCGCCGACATAGCGCACCTTGTCGATGCTCAGCGAGGGATGGTCCGGCTTGCGCATCGGCGTACCGTCCTGGTTCTTGAACGGCAGGCCGTTGGCGATCGTCCCGTAGCCGTCGAGGTCGGCGGCGGTGATGACCGTGAGCACGCCCGGCATGGCCAAAGCCGCCTGCGGATCGATGCCGCGCAAGGACCCGTGGGCGACCGGGCTGCGCACGAACACGCCGTAGGCCTGGCCGTCGAGGGCGAGATCGTCGGTATAGCGGCCCTCGCCGCGCACCAGCACGGGGTCCTCGGCCCGCGGCACCGGCTGGCCGATGCCGAATTTCTGCGGGGTGGCGAAGTCGCGGGCGTCGGGACGGGCGTTCATGCCGGGGATTCTCCGGGATTCTTGTCGGCTTGAGCTATCAACTCGGGCCGGGCATGCAAGACGCGGGCAGGCAGCCCACCCCGGCGCGCAGGGCACGGCTCGCGTGGTCGCATGGATTTCGGGTTGGACGATCGAGGGCCGAGATCATGACCGAAGAATCCGCCCTCGCGGCGCTCGCCCCGCTCTTCGAGGAGGTGTTCGGCGAGCCGGTCCCGCTCACCCCCGACCTCACCGCCGAGGATGTCGAGGGCTGGGACTCGACCCGGATGATCGAGCTCATCGTGGCGGTCGAGGCGCGCTTCGGCATCAAGCTCACCACCCGGGAGGTCGATGGCCTCCACAGCGTCGGCGACCTCGCGGCGGTGATCGCCCGCAAGGCGCCGCTTTGAGCGCCGACCTTTCCTGGCTGCCGCCGCCGCCGCCGGACTTCGCCGCCCGGATCGGCGAGGCCGAGGCCCTGCCCGACGCGGCGGCCTGGGACGCCCTGGCGGCGCTCGCCCGCACCCGCCTCGATCCGGCCCAGACCGGTCGGCTCGACCGGGCTCTGCAGCGGCGTTTCCCGTCCGGCTCCCCGGCCGGCTCGACCTGGCGCCTCGCGCTCCTCGGCTCCTCGACGCTCGCCCATCTCGCCGCCGGGATCCGGGTCGGGGCCCTGCGCCGCGACCTTCATCTCTCGGTCCACGAGGGGGCCTATGGCCAGTACCATCGGGAGATCGACGGCGAGGCCCTGCGCGCCGTCCGGCCCGATGTCGTGCTGCTCGCTCTCGACGCCGCCGACCTCCTCGGACCGAACGATCCCGATACCGGGGAGGCGGGCCTGACCGGGGCGATCGACCGGCTGAAATCCCTCTGGGCCCGGGCCCGGGCGGCGCATGGCTGCGCCCTCGTCCAGCAGACGCTGCTGCCGGTGGCCCTCCCGCTGATGGGCGGCAACGAGCACCGGATGCCGGGCTCGCTCGCCGCGCGCACCTTGCGCCTCAACGCCGCCCTGCGGGAGGCCGCGGCCGGGGAGGGCGTCGACCTCCTCGCCCTCGACGAGGCGGCGATGCGCCACGGTCTCGACGCCTGGCACGATCCGGCCCTGTGGCTGCGGGCCCGCCAGGCGGTGACGCCGGCGGCCGGCCCCTTTACGGCGACCTCGTCGCACGGCTCGTCGGCGCGCGGCTCGGCCGCTCGGCCAAGGCCCTCGTGCTCGACCTCGACGACACGCTGTGGGGCGGGACGGTCGGCGAGGACGGTCCGGCGGGAATCGTCGTCGGGCAGGGCAGCGCGCTCGGGGAATCCTTCCTCGCGCTCCAGGCTTACGCCCGCGACCTCGCGCGCCGCGGCATCGTGCTCGCGGTGTGCTCGAAGAACGATCCCGAGACGGCCCGGCTCCCCTTCGCCGAGCATCCCGACATGCTGCTGCGCCTGCCCGACTTCGCCGCCTTCGTGGCGAACTGGGACGACAAGGCGACGAACCTCCGGCGCATCGCGCAGGACCTCCGGCTCGGCCTCGACGCGCTGGTCTTCGTCGACGACAACCCGTTCGAGCGCGCGCTCGTGCGCGAGCACCTGCCGATGGTGGCGGTGCCGGAGGTGCCCGACGAGCCGGCCCTCGTCGCCCGCTGCCTCGCCGATGCCGGCTACTTTGAGGCCGTGACCCTGACGGAGGAGGATCGCGGGCGGGCCGGGGCCTATGCGCGGGACGGCGAGCGCCGGGCCCCCGGCACACCGGATTTCGGCCAGACCGACCTTGCCGGCACTCTCGCGGGGCTCGGCATGCGGCTCGTCTGGCGCCGGTTCGACGCGCTCGGGCTCCCGCGCATCGTCCAGCTCGTCAACAAGACCAACCAGTTCAACCTCACCACCCGGCGCCTGCGCGAGGCCGAGGCCGCGGCGCTGATCGACGATCCCGGCGCCGTGACGCTCCAAATGCGCCTCGTCGACCGCCTTGGCGACAACGGCGTGATCGCGGTCGTCATCGGCCGGTTCAGTGGAACCGACCTCGTCGTGGAGACCTGGCTGATGAGCTGCCGGGTGCTCGGGCGGCGGGTCGAGGAAGGCACCCTGGCGGTGCTGGCGGCCGAGGCCGCGCGCCGGGGCGCCCGGCGGCTCGTCGGGCTCTACCGGGCGAGCGGGCGCAACGGGATGGTGGCGGATCTCTATCCGCGCCTCGGCTTTGCCGCCGAGGGGGAGGGACGCTGGGTGCTCGATCTCGCCGGCTACGCGCCGCCCGCGGATCTGCCGATGGCGGTGGAGGCGGGGTGAGGCCCGTCACCCCACCCCCGGCAGGCACCCCTCCGTCACGCGCCAGTTCCGGGTCTCGACCGCGGTGCCGGCGGGGCCCGCGAGGGTCAGGCCGATCGCCGCCTCGGTCTGGCGCTTGCGGGTCTTCGTCGCGGTGTAGATCGTCTGCCAGGTGTCGCGGCAGGCAGGGTCGGCCTCGCGGCGGGCATGCGGCGCGGCGTCGACGAAGGTGAGGGCGGCCCGGGTGCCGGAGAAATCCGGGGCCAGGCGGATCTCCGCCGCGACGACGTGGAGGCGGTTGCCCCGCAAGCCGGAGACCGGGCGGGAGGCGAGGAGCGCTCCGGGTTCGGGCGCGGCGGCGTCGAGGGCGTGGCGGGCGGTCCCGGGCGCCGTGAAGAGGGGCGGGCCGTCCGGCGCCAGGGACGGGGGCTCGACCAGGCTGTGGCGGAGCGCGTAGGCCCGGCCGCAGACCGCGAGCCAGCCGGCGAGGTCGGCATCGGTCGCCGCGGCATAGGGGGCGAAATGCGGCAGCGTGCCCTCCATCAGGCCCTCGCCGCGCCAGACGACCCGGCCGGGCGGAAGCGCGCCGGCCTCGCAGACCCGCAGCAGCGTCACCGGGCCGATCGCCCTCAAGCCCGCGAGGAGGCGGCGCACCGCGCCGTCCGTCTCGCCGGGCGGTCCCTTGCGGACGAGGATCTTCTCGCCCGCCGCGATGTCGGCGAGGAGCCGGTCCTTGAGGTAGTCGACCCGGCGGATCTCCCGGTCGAGGATGTCGGCGGGCATCACGCGGGGCGCCGTGTCGCCGGTATGGTAGGCGAAGCCGTAAGCCCGGCTGTGGCAGAACAGGTAGCCGCCGGCACCGACCCGGACCTCGATGTCGTCCGGCCCGCCATACTGGGAAAACCGCGTCTCGACCGCGTGGGTCAGGTCGGCGATCGGCGCCGAGGAGAGGCGGAACAACCCGAGCGGATCGGTGCCGGCATAGCGCTGGGCGATCCCGAACTCGCAATTGTCGCCGAGGCTCTCGAAGGCGCCGAGCAGGGCGGCCGCGGTGAGGCCCGCCGGGGCCGCGGGAGCGTGACGAAACAGCGAGATCATGAGGCCGCGGCCTTGGCCGGGAATGCCGCCGGCCCGCCCTCCGCCGGGGCCAGCACCTTGCCGGGATTGAGGATCCCGTTCGGGTCGAGGGCGCCCTTGAGCCGGCGCATCAGGTCGAGGGCGACAGGGTCCTTGTAGCGGGTGAGCTCGTCGCGCTTGATCAGCCCGACGCCGTGCTCCGCGGCGATCGAGCCGTCCATGGCGTGAACGATGTCGTGGACGATGCGGTTGAAGCGCGGCCACTCGGCGAGGAAGGCCGCCTTCTCGGCCCCGACCGGCTGGGTCAGGTTGAAGTGGATGTTGCCGTCGCCGAAATGCCCGAAGGCGCAGACCCGCACCCCCGGCAGGGCCGCCTCGCAGGCGGCCGAGGCCCGCTCCAGGAACTCCGCCACCCGGGAGACCGGCACCGAGACGTCGTGCTTGATCGAGCCGCCCTCGTGGCCCTGCATCTCCGACAGGCTCTCGCGCAGGCGCCACAGGGCGGCGCCCTGTGCCTCGCTCTGTGCCAGGACCGCATCCTCGGCGAGACCGGACTCGATCAGGTCGCTCAAGGCGGCCTCCAGCTCCTCATGCGCATCGGGGCCCGGCGAGGAGACCTCGACGAGGGCGTAGGAACGATGGTCGCCGGACAGCGGGCGCACGGCGCCGGGCAGGTGGCGCAACACCACCTCCAGGGGGAAGCGCGGCACGTATTCGAAGGCGGTGAGCCGCGGCCCGAGCCGGTCGCGCAAGGTCCCGAAGGCGTCGAGCGCGGCGCGCGCGGAAGCCAGGCCCAGGAAGGCGGTCGCCTTCGAGACGGGCTTGGGGTGCAGCCGCAGCACGGCGGCCGTGATGATGCCGAGCGTCCCTTCCGAGCCGACGAAGAGGTTCTTGAGGTCGTAGCCGGAATTGTCCTTGCGCAAGGCGCGCAGCCCGTTCCAGACCTGACCGTCCGCCAGCACGACCTCGAGGCCGAGCGTCAGCTCGCGGGCATTGCCGTAGGCGAGCACCGCCGTGCCGCCGGCATTGGTGGCGAGGTTGCCGCCGATCCGGCACGAGCCCTCGGAGGCGAGCGACAGCGGGAACAGCATGCCCGCCGCGTCGGCCGCCGCCTGGACGTTGGCGAGCACGCAGCCGGCCTCGACCGTGATCGTGGCATCCAGCGGATCGACCGCCCGCACCCGGTCGAGGCGAGACAGCGAGATCACCACGCCGCCATACGGCACGCCGCCGCCGACGAGGCCGGTATTGCCGCCATGCGCCACCACCGGCACCCGCGCCGCGGCGCAGGCTCCGACCGCGAAGGCGACCTCCGCGGTGTCGCGCGGGCGCACCACCGCCAGCGCCTCCCCGCGATAGAGGCCGCGGGTCTCGGCGAGGTGGGGGGCGATGTCGGTCGCGGCGGTGAGGACGTGCGCGGGCCCGAGGCGGGCGCTGAGCGTGTCGAGGAGGCTGTGGGTCACGGGGAGCATGATCCTGCTGTCTCGGGCGATGCGCCTGCAGGGGAGGGGGTTCGCGACGGGGCGGGATGGCGCCGTGCGGAACCGCCCTCTAGATACAGGTCGGCCGGGCCCTTTTCCAAGATGCGCGGCCCTTCGCGAAACTTCGCCCGAGACAGCAGGCCCGAGACAGCACCTCATGCTCTCCGTGATCCCGAACCCGCCGCGCACCGCGCTCCCGATCCAAGGCACCGACGACCTGTTTCCCGTGCGCCGGGTCTACTGCGTCGGGCGCAACTACGCCGCCCATGCGCGCGAGATGGGCGCCGACCCGACCCGCGAGCCGCCGTTCTTCTTCATGAAACCCGCCGACGCGCTCCAGGTGGTGGCCGAGGGCGAGACGGTGGAGCATCCCTATCCGCCCAAGACCGGGAACTACCACCACGAGGTCGAGCTGGTGGTGGCGCTCGCCAAGGGCGGCCGCGACATCCCGGTCAACCAAGCTCTCGACCACGTCTACGGTTATGCGGTCGGCCTCGACATGACCCGCCGCGACCTCCAGGACGACGCCAAGGGTTTGCGCCGCCCCTGGGAACTCGGCAAGGCCTCGGATTTCTCGGGTCCGGTCGGCACGCTCAAGCCCGCCTCCGTGATCGGCCACCCGGACAAGGGCGCGATCACCCTCTCCGTCGACGGCGCGGTCCGCCAGAAGGGCGACCTCTCGGACATGATCTGGTCGGTGGCCGAGCAGATCGCCTACCTGTCGACCTTCTTCGTCCTGGAGCCCGGCGACGTGATCTTCGCCGGCACGCCGGAGGGCGTCGGCGCGGTCACCCGCGGCCAGACCATGGTCGGGACGATCGCGGGCGTCGGCGAGATCCGGCTGACGGTGGTCTGACACCGATGGCCCAAGATGCTGACGCATCGGGCCATTGAGCCATCTCGAATTTTCCATGCCAAGCCAGAGACTTGACGAAAATTCGAGAACGGAACCAAAGGTCGTTTCCAATGACCGTTGGTCTGACGCCGTCGCGTCTTCGGACTTGATCCGAAGACGCCGGCTGAGCCCGGAAGGGCGCCGGCGCTGATGCGCCGAACGCCTCGCCATCGACCCGTCGATGGTGAGCACACGGAGACTGAGGAGACTGCGGGATGACGCGCCGACAGGCCCTGCTGATGCGGGGCGCCCACCTCGTCTGGCGCTTCACCCGCGGGATGACCCTCGGGGTGCGCGGGGCGGCGATCGATCCGGAGAACCGGGTCTGCCTCGTGCGCCACACCTACATGCAGGGCTGGCACCTGCCGGGCGGCGGCGTCGAGCCGGGCGAGACCGCCCTCGACGCCATGACCCGGGAATTCCGCGAGGAGACCGGGATCGTCCTCGACGCGGGCGCCACGCCCGCCCTGCACGGCTTCTACTTCAACAACCGCTCCTCGCGGCGCGACCA
The DNA here is from genome assembly GCF_016804325.1 of Methylobacterium aquaticum. Lineage (NCBI taxonomy): Bacteria > Pseudomonadati > Pseudomonadota > Alphaproteobacteria > Hyphomicrobiales > Methylobacteriaceae > Methylobacterium > Methylobacterium aquaticum. Next base: position 148,195 of record NZ_CP043627.1, on the reverse strand, counting down.
CGTCGCGCTCTACGTCGCCCGTGCCTTCACGGTGCCGGTGCCGAAGCGCCCCGACCGCGAGATCGCCGAAGCCGCCTTCTTCCCCCTCGACGCCCCGCCGCCGGAGACGACCCCGGCGACCCGGGCGCGGCTCACGGAAATCCGCGACGGGCTGCCGCCCGCCGCGACCTGGTAGCGAGTGCCCGAAGCCGGCTCTCCAACCCCTTGCGCTTCCCGGCGGAATGGTGTTTATGCCGCTCATCGGCGCCGCCACGGTGACGCCGACGGAAAACAGCGAGCGGGTGTAGCTCAGGGGTAGAGCACAACCTTGCCAAGGTTGGGGTCGAGGGTTCGAATCCCTTCGCCCGCTCCAGTTTTTCCATGAGGCCGAACGAATTCGAGCGGGTGTAGCTCAGGGGTAGAGCACAACCTTGCCAAGGTTGGGGTCGAGGGTTCGAATCCCTTCGCCCGCTCCAAATTCGATCGGCTCGACAATGTGAGCGGGTGTAGCTCAGGGGTAGAGCACAACCTTGCCAAGGTTGGGGTCGAGGGTTCGAATCCCTTCGCCCGCTCCATGTTGTCCCGCGACGATCAAGCCAGACACAGCATCGAGCGCCGACGAACCGGGCGACGACCTGATCGGACGATCGGGTTCGCGAAACCGGCAGCGAGCCCATCACGGGCTTTGCCCATCCGGCTTGCGAGGACAGATCGGTAGTGCGGAGGCCGGCGCGCCGTCCGCGCGCCGGTCGGGGGCGAACGCCGTCTAGTCCGCCGCCTCGAAGCCCCCGGCCCTGAACGCCTCCGCGCTGCCGGCGAAATCGCCGAGAGCGTGGCGGGCCATGCCCAGGTGATACCAGGACGGGCTGTGGGCCGGTGCCCCGGCCACCGCGGCCTCGAGATAGGGCAGGGCCTCGGTGGCATGACCCATCGTCAGCAGCCACTCGCCGGCCTGGTGCTGCAGATGGGCGTTGCCCGGCTGGTGGCGCAGGGCCCGCCTCATGCAGCCGATCGCCTCGTCGCGCCGGCCGAGGGCCCAGAGGGCGTAACCCTCGAGGGCGAGCAGGAACCGGTCCGGCGGACGCGTCGCGTCCTCGCAGCAGGCGAGCGCACCGGCCGGGTCGCCGGAATGCAGCCGCGCCTCGGCGAGGTTGTGGACGAGGTGGTCGTCCTCGTCGAGGGCCGACGCCTTCTGCGCCGCCTCCAGGGCCTCGGCCCAGTTCCCCATCCGCAGGGCTTGCCGGGCGCGGCGGGTGTGACGCCGGGCCGGGCCGTCGATCTGCGTCTCGAGGAAGGTCTGGCGCCAGCTGCGCAGGTTCCAGTCGCTCAGGGGCTGGGGGGCGTAGAACAGCGCCCGCTCGGCGATCTGCACGATGACGAGGTCGGGTGCCAGATCCGCCACGAGGTCGTCGGGGAGGGCATTCGACGGCGAGATGTAGGTGGTCTCGGCGAAGGTCCGGCTCAGGAACGGCGACAGGAACGACGTGAAGGAATCGCGCACCACGAGGGCGCGTCCGCGCCCGCCGGCGCAGCGATGCTGCTGGAAATTGTATTCCCGGTCGTCGAACGTCTCGACCGTGACCTCGACATCGGGCCCCGTGATCTCCGTCTGCTGGACCAGTCCCTTGCGCTCGGGGCTGACATGGACGCCGAGATCGCCGAAGGACGGCTTGTCGCGGTAGGAGATCCGCTCGGCCGGGATCGGCGTCAGGCCGAGATGCGCCGGAGCCGCCGCGACCAGCGCCCGGTAGACCCGGTAGGCCGCGAAGTTCGTCCAATGCGAATCGACGTCGTAGTAGAGCGGCACCGCGCCCTTCGCCCGGCGCAGCAGCCCGGCTCCGTCGACCGCCCGGATGCCGATCTGCCGCAGGGCCTCGGTAAGGCGCTCGGCGGCGCTCGGACGGTCCTGCGCGCAGCCCTCGGGGAGGAGCTCGTCGTAGATGCTCGCCTTCTCCGGCGCCACCACGACGACGAGGCCGATGTTGCGGGCGGACAGCCGCTCCTGGCGGGCGCGGAACGTCTCGCGCAGGAGCGCCAGGGTGTGGCGCGACCACTCGGTCAGGTCCGCCCCCGCCTGCAGCGGCTGGGCACCGTCGTAGCGCTCGAGGAAGAGGTACCCTTCCCGTCCCTCGACGACCGACAGGTTCGATCCGGCCAACACGCTGTTTCTCCGCCGTGATGCCCGTGAGGGCGTGATTCATGCCGTTGCGAGGGGCACGGGCACGAGGCCCGCGCCCGCTCCCGTCACACGATGTCCGCCTGATCGCCTCGCGATGCGGAAGCCGGCCGCGCTCGCGTATGGTGGGCCGGAGGCTCCACCGGGCGGCGTCTCAGACCCGGGCGCTCGCGATCTCGGCCACCGCGGCGGACAGCTCGCCCACCGTGGCGGTCTCCGCCGCGACGGCCTCGGGAATATGGATGCCGAAGGCATTCTGGATCCGGATCATCAGGACGGTGTGGGACAGGGAGTCCCAGCCGTCGATGTCGTCCGCGACGGTGTCGTCGGTCACGACGTCGACGGGGACGTCGAAGGTCTCGGCGATGATGGCGCGCAGGGCCTCGTTCACGTCTCTCGTCATCTCATCCTCTCGCGGTCGTGTGCTCGGCCCGGTAGCGGGCCAGGTTCTCCGAGCGGCTGATCTTTCCGCTGCTCGTCTTAGTGAGCCAGCCGGGATCGACGAGGTGGACGCTGCGGACCGTCAGCTCGAGACGGTCGAAGATCGCCCGCTTGATGGCACGCTTGAGCGCCTTCCGCGCCGCCTCGTCGACGGTCCGGGTCTCCGCCAGGACGACGACGTCCTCGCTGCCGACCTCCTCGTTCGCCACCCCGACGGCGACCGCCCGCCCCGGCACCACGCCGGCCTCGGCCGACACGACCTCCTCGATGTCGTGGGCGTAGTAGTTGCGGCCGTGGACGATGATCACGTCCTTGATCCGGCCGCTGATGAACAGCTCGCCCCCGTCGATGAAGCCGATGTCGCCGGTGCGGTACCAGCCGTCCGCCAGGGCGGCGGCGGTGGCGGCCGGATCCTCGTAGTAGCCCGAGAACACGATGCTGCCGCGCACCGCGATCTCGCCGACGGGCGCGCCTTCGCCGCCCGGCGCGGCGGCGCCCGCCAGGATCCGGACCTCGACGCCCTCGAGGGGAGGGCCGTTGGAGACCAGGGCGCGCGCCCCCGGATGGTCCGGTGCGACGGCGATGGCACGGCCCTTCGTCCCGAGCGGTTCAGCGGCGTAGAACCGCACCGCCTCGTGCCGGAGCGGGTCCGATTGCGAGACGGCGAAGCCCGTCTCCGCCATGGCGTAGCAGGCGGTCAGTTGCTCGGGCCGGATCCCGAATCCCGCGAAGGCCTCGGCGAAGTCGCGCAGCGACGCGCTCTTCACCGGCTCCGAGCAGCTCACGAACGCGTCCATGCTGTCGAGCCGGTAGCGCCGGCCGCCCGCCTCTTCCCGCGGGACCGTGTTCACGAGGTGGCGGAAGGCGAAGTTCGGCAGCCAGCAATGCGTGCCGCGGAAGCGCTCGATCAGCTCGAACAGGCTCGCCGGCCGCCCGACCCAGGCGAAGGCATCCATCGAGACCACCGCCGCCCCGACCGTCAGCGGGATCAGGAAGGCCGTGAACAGGCCCATGTCGTGGTAGTAGGGCAGCCAGCTCACCACGGTGCTGTCCGGCCCGAGCCCGATCGCCGGGGCGTAGGCCGTCGCCTGGGCCTCGATCTGCCCGAAGGTGAGCTCCACCCCCTTCTTCAGGCCGGTCGTCCCCGAGGAGTGCTGCAGCAGCGCCGTGTCCCCCGGCCCGGGCAGCGGGCCCGGCACAGCCCCGGGATCCCCGGCGGAGAGTTCGTCGATGAGGAGCACCTTCGTGCCGAACCCGGCGCACAGGGCCTCGAGGTCGCCGGCGATCTCCGGGTAGGTGACGATCACCGCCGGGCGGATGCGCCGGATGAGGGCGGCGTGGGATTTCCAGTACAGGACCGGATCCTGCTTGGGCGTCGGGAACGCCATGAAGGACGGCACGAGACCGGCCATCATGGTGCCGAGATAGGCCGGCAGCTGGACCGGGTGGTGCTTGAGGAACAGCAGCACCACCCGCGAGAGCGGGGCCTCCTGCGGGGCCGGGGCCCCGGCGACCGCCCGCGACAGGGTGACGGCGACGCGCTCGGCGAGGGCCTGGACGTCCGCGAAGGTCAGGACGCTGTAGCGCTCGTCCTGATGGTGGATCAGGCACGGCTTGTCCGGCGTGCGGCGCGCATGGCGCGCGAGCCGGTCGAGGAGCGTGGCCGCGGGATCGGTCTGGACCGGCCGGTCGGCCTCGAGGGTGCGCGTGGTCCAGGCCGCGGCCGGGACGGGCGCGCGCGTGACGACGTTCATCGCGGGATCTCCGGTGCTGCGTTCGGGCGGGTGGGATCAGGCGCGGCGCCGCAGAACGGCCATGTCCTGGTAGCCGATCGCGCTCGGGACGATGTCGACGACATCCAGGTGCCGCGACCACACGCTCCGCGTGTACTGCTCGGTATGGTGGGTGTTGCGGTAGTAGGAATCGTCCCCGATCTTGCCGTCGAGGGCCGGGTCGTGCTGGCTGTCGTCGAATCCGCCCTTGGTCCAGGCCCGCCACCAATCCGGGCTGCGGTGCACCGAGGAGTAGGCCGTCGCCGCCGGACCCGCGAAGGTGATGAGCGCGACGCCCTCGGGCTTGAGCAGGCGGGCGATCTCGGCGAGCCAGGCATCCTGCGCCTCGGCCGTGAGATGGGTCATCACGGAGATGCCGAAAATCCCGTCGAACCGGCCCTCCGGCAGGGCCGTCGGCGGCAGGAGCGGCACCGTGACGAACCGGCCGTCGAGGTGGCGGGCGCACCAGCCCGCATTCTCGGCATCGACGTCGGCGCCGGTGATCCGGGCCTCGGGCCAGTTCTGGATGAAGTGCCGGCCCACCCGGCCGTGCCCGCAGCCCCAGTCGAGGATCTCGACCCCGGGCCGGCGCCGGACCCCGTAATGGGCGAACAGGGCTTCGATGGTCCGGAACGTGCCGTAGCCGGTCATCGTCACGCTCTGGTCGGACGACCAGGTCTGGACGCGGGTCAGCTGGTTGGCGTCCCGCGGGAAGCAGATCGCGGAGTCGAGCCGCGACGGGATGGAGACCCGCCGGCGTGCCCGGCGCACCGCCTCCGGCATCGCCTCGAGGCCGTCATCCATGCCCGGATAGGTGAACTCGAACCAGAACGGGTCGCTGCCGGGCCGGCACGCCGGCAGGTCGATCGTCAGGATGAAGCTCGAGAGCTCGCCGTTGGGCCAGTACCAGAAATGATTCCCGATGTCCGGCGCCCGTTGGGGGTAGTCGAACGTGTAGGCCACGCCGTGGTCGAGGCGCACCGAGAGACGGCCGGGGTCGCCGTCGGGCGGCAGGTGGAAGCCCGACACCGTGAGGCGGGCGCCGTCGAACCGCATCCACGGCACCGAGAACATCGGACGGTCGTACACCGCGTGGACGCTCCGCGCGTCGAGCCCGTGGCCGTTGCGGCGCGTGTCCGGGGCGACGTCGAGGTGACCGAGCAGGGCCGCGCCGTCGAGGACCTCCAGCCGGACCGTCCGGTCGGCGGGGACGTTCGGCAGTAACGGCAGGTCGGCCGTGAAGGCACCGCCGGCCGGGTCGGCCGCCACCGGGACCGTCGCCCAATTCACCCCGTCGCAGCGCAGGCCGACCCGGCCCGGGTGATCCGCGCCGGGCGGGAACCGTCCCGTGACGCGGCCGGGCGGCACGGCGGACAGGGAAAGACGATCGGCGTCGGCAAGCGGCGCACGCGCAGCGGATGAGCCAGTCATGGGCCTTCCATCGGTGGTTGCGTGCTTAGGGATTAGTTGTATTTGTTAGGGTGTGCAACCATCAATCGTCGCGCGTCTCGGGACGGGGAGCGGGATCGGAGCGCCGGGCCGGCATCATGTGACCAAATGATCACAACTTGAGATTGTGGTCAGGAAACCGCGAAAAGGTCTGGTGCGCCCCTCCGAATCAGTTGCATACATCGTAAACCACACTCGATGGTTGCAATGACCGGGAGCCTCGTGATGCAGCTTGAGCCTAAGGACGTCTTGGCCACACTGTTTCCCTCTGCCGAGGGACAAGACGTCACGAGCGCCGCGCTCGCGCCGCGGGCACCCGTCGCGGTCGTATCGGCTCCACTGCCCGGGGATGCGAGGGACCTGCAGCAGGGGCGCCGGCGCTACCTGGCGCTCGGCGAGCGGAGCCGTCACGACATCGCGGCCTGCTTCGACAGGGATCTGGCCTCCCGCCGCCTCGGCGGGCTTCCCGCCGGCACCGATCCGCTCGAGGCCTATTTCGCCGCTCCGGCCGGGATGCGTCCGAGCCCGAATCCCTTCTTCGACGAGGAATGGTACCTCGAGGCGAACGGCGATGTGTGCGAGGCGGTCGAGCGGGGAGAGGTCCATTCCGGCTTCGTCCATTTCGTGGACTACGGATTGCGGGAGGGGCGCCCCCCGAACCCGGCCATGGCGCTCTCCCTCGGCGAGGCGCCCCCGGGGTCGCCGCTCGCCGCCTCGGCGTTCGACGCCGAGGCCTACATGGCCCTCTTCCCGGTGGTGCGCCGGTTCATCGACAGCTTCCCGATCGTCGACAGCTTCACCTTCTACCAGCTCTTCGGCCAGCGGATGGGCCACACGCCTCTCAACGCGCACCGCAATGCGGCCGACCTGTTCGAGGCGGTCCTGCTGAACGAGTTCGACCACGCCTACTACGCGGCGACCTACCTGAACGCGGATGCCGGCCCGCACGAGGCGCTGGCGCATTACCGGGATATCGGCGCGCGGAGCGGCAACAACCCGAATCCCGACTTCGACGAAATGTGGTATCGGACCTTCTACGGCGACGTGAACGCGGCGTTCAAGGCCGGGGACATCAAGTCCGGGTACCATCACTACGTCATGAGCGGAAAGAGCGAGCATCGCCGTCCCAAGCATGATTTGAGCTATGCTCTCGAATGCAGGATGGCGGGCGTCACCCAACCGCAACTGATCCAGCGGGCCGAGGATATCGAGCGCCGGATGGAGGCGATTCCCTGCCGGGTGGTGCCGGGCGAGCCCCGGACCTGGTTCTGCCTGCCGACGCTCAACCCCGACATCAGCTTCGGCGGCTACAAGGCCGTGTTCGAGCTGATCAAGGCGACGGCGCGCACCGGCCGCCGGATCGGCATCTTCATCACCGACGACCCGGTCGTCGGCACCGATTACTTCGCCCATCGAGAGCGCGACCGCGAACTCGTCTCCGTCGTGACGCAGGCGGCCTACGTCAACCGCAAGGCCAGCCCGTCGATCAGCATCACGCCCGATGACACCTTCGTCGTCTACTCGGTCTGGGACGGCTACGTGGTCCAGCCCTTCCTGCGCAAGACCTGGGCGAAGCGGTTCCTGCTGCTCGCACAGGAACACGAATCGATCTTCTACGAGTGCGGCTCGACGCGGGCGCTGACCGACGAAGCCTACCGCCTGGACCACGTGCCGCTGTACAACAGCCGCTTCCTGTCGAAGTATTTCCGGGCGCGCGAGATCGGACCGTTCGCCGATGTCGGTTCGGGGCGCGGGCGCACGGCGCCGCGCGAGGGGAGGGACTTCTTCGTCTTCGAGCACGTCCCGACCCGCCTGAAGCTCCAGCCGACCCGCGACCGGGAGACCCGCACCCTCGCGCTCTATGCCCGCCCGGAGATGCATGCGGCGCGCAACCTGTTCGAGCTGGCCTATCTCGCCCTGCGCCGGCTCTGCGCCGAGGGTCTGTTCGACGAAAGGTGGCGGTTCGTCGGCCTGGGCAGCCTGCGCCAGGACCACGTCCTGCCCCTGAGCCCGGGGCACCAGCTCGAGATGGTTCAGAAGATGCCGCTCGAGGCCTATGAGCGTTTCATGGGCAGCATCGACGTCGGCGTCAGCCTGATGCTCGCGCCGCATCCGAGCGTGGTGCCGTTCGAGTTCGCGGCGACCGGCGCCGTCGTGGTCACCAACACGTACGAGAATCGGTCGGAGCGCGACCTGCAGGGTGTCTGTCGCAACATCGTGCCGTGCCAGCCGACGCTCGAAGGCGTCGAGGCGGCTCTCCGGACGGCGGTGATCCGGGCCGAGGACTTCGAGACCCGCGCGCGCCAGCGCCTGGTCCTGCCGGACCTATCCTGGGCCCAGACCTTCGACGGGCTCTTCCTCGACGCGGTCTACGGCTCGCTGACCGGTCACCAGCCGGTACGGATGGCGGCGGAATAGGTCGCCGGGCGGCTTTGCCTCCTCGAGGCGCGCACGAACCTCGAGCCGCCGAGGGCGGGCCGGGGCCCGGCGACCTTCCTCCTGCCCGGGCCGGGAGCGGAGGCTCGTCGCTGCAGCGGGGCCGTATCCCTGGACGGCACCATCGAGCGGGGGCGCACCGTCCGCCCTCGGGTCGATCTGCAACATCGATGACGGGAGGCGCGCGTCCGGCGCCTCCAGCGTCCCGGCTCTCGATAGCGATGGGTACGTCCATGTCGAATGGCGTGAGCAGACGCGTCTTTCTCGCCGGAATAGGCACCCACGGAGACGTGCTGCCGATCATCGCCCTCGGATCGGCGTTGAAGGAGCGTGGTTACCAGGTATACCTCGCGGCACCCGCCCCATTCGAGGCCTTGTCCGTTCGCGCCGGATTGTCGTTTCATGCCATCGGAACCGACATGGATTTCGAGCGCGTGGTCCGCCAATCGGCGTTGTGGCGGCCGATTCGGGGTGCCACCACGATGCTCGAGGCGGTCACGGAGGCGATCGAGCCGACCTATCGCTGGCTGGAGGCCGAGGCTCGGCCCGGAGATCGCCTCGTCGCCTCCACCCTTGCGCTCGGCGCCCGGGTCGCCCAGGAGCGCCTCGGCCTGTCGCTGACCACGCTGCACCTGATGCCGATGCTGGTCGAGAGCCGCTTCGCTCCGCCCCGCCTGCCCGGGCTGCCGCTTCCCCGCCTCCTGCCCGCGGGCTGGCGCCACGCGATCGGCCGCGGCGCCGACCGGTTCGTCCTCGGCCCCGCGGCGCTGCCACCCCTCAACGCCTTCCGCGCCCGCCTCGGCCTCGCCCCGGTCAAGCGCCTGCGCCACTGGTGGCACAGCCCCGAGCGCGTCCTGCTCGCGGTGCCCGACTGGTACGCCCCGCCCCAGGCCGACTGGCCGGCCCAGATCATCCAGCTCGGCTTCCCCCTCGCGGACCTGTTCGGCGACACGCCCGACCTCTCTCCGGACCTCGCCGCCTTCCTGCGGGCGGGCCCGGCACCCCTCGCATTCACCTACGGCTCGGCGATGGCCGGCGCGCACGGATTCTTCGCCACGGCCGTCGCCCTGTGCCGGCGCACGGGCCGGCGCGGCCTCCTCGTCGCCGGCCGGCCCGACGAGATACCGGCCGACCTGGCGCCCGGCATCATGCACGTGCCCTACGCTCCCTTGAGCCGGCTGCTGCCGGACTGCGCCGCCGTGATCCACCATGGCGGGGTCGGCACGGTGGCGCAGGCGCTGGCGGCCGGGTGCCCGCAGCTGATCGTGCCGGTCGCGTTCGACCATGCCGACGAGGCCGAGCGGGTGGTGCGCCTCGGGGTCGGGGCTTCGATGGGGCGTTGGCGGTTCACGCCGCGGCGGGCGGCGCGGGTGGTCGAGGATCTCGTGGGCTCGCGCACGGTGGCCTCCGCTTGCCGCAAGGCCCAGATGCTGATGCGCGCCGAGAGCGGGATCGTGACGATGTGCGAGGCGATATTCGGGAGCCATCATCGGCTCGCATGATTTGCCGTCGTCGGCCCGCTCATTTTCCCCCTATATCGACGAATAGTTCAATATCGCTGCTTTTTAATCTGGAACATCCGAATGCGTGTTCCACGGATTCCGCCGTCGAATAAGTTCATCGAGTGCCGGGTCCCCGGAGCTTGCGGCATGGTCAGGACAATCGAGACGCATCCTGCCTCATCGAGTGAACCGGTGCCCGTCGAGATCGGCAGGAGACGGATCGGTGTCGCCATGGTCCTCCGGGCGCACCGTTCGTCGGCAAGGACCCTGACGGGAAACGTGCGGCATCGGCGCGGCTGCGCAGCGCGGCGAGGATAGCGGTGCCGTGGGCGCCGATTCCAGGATGACAGGAAATGCCGGTGACTCACCCGCCCGTCGATTCCGAGCCGCTCGATCGCGTCGCCCGTGCCATGCACGAACGGGTCCGCGAGCGCATCAGGGCCTGCCCGGCCTGGGAGGATCTGGACATGACCGATCCGTGGCATGCGGGACTGATCCGGCTCGCCTACGACCGGGCCTACGATTTCCTCGCCGGGAGTGGTGGGAGCACGGGCGGCGGGCATGAGGAATGACCGGCCGGCCGGCCCCGCGGCGTCCTGCCATCGCCGCCCCGGGCGGCACGACCGGGACGGGCCTCAGCGCCCGGTGCGGCCTGCCGCGGAAGACCGTCTCGCCCGCTTGCGAGGGACAGCCCGCGCCGGCGCCTGACCGAGGCGCATCCGCAGTTCCTCTCCCGCCGGGTACGGGTGGCCGACGAGGTAGCCCTGCACCTCCGTGCAGCCTTCCGCGCGCGCCATGTCGAACTGTTCCTGGGTCTCGACCCCCTCGGCCGTCACGATCATGCCGAGCCCTCGCCCGAGCGCCGCGACGGCCCGCACGATCGTTGCCGCCTCGACCTCGCTGCTGGTCGAGACGAAGGAGCGGTCGATCTTCAGCTTGTCGAACGGGAACTGGCGCAGGTAGCTCAGGCTGGAATAGCCGGTCCCGAAATCGTCCAGGGCGATATGGACGCCGAGCCCTCGCAGGTCGTGCAGCACCGCACTCGCCCGCTCGTCATCGGCCATCAGCACGCTCTCGGTGATCTCCAGTTCCAGCCGCTCGGCCTCGAGGCGGGAGGCGTCGAGGGCCGCGCGCACGGCCGCGATCAGGCTCCCGTGCCGCACCTGCACGGTCGATACGTTGACGGCGACCCGCACGTGGTCGGGCCAGTGTCGGGCCTCGTGGGTCGCAGCCCGCAGCACCCACTCGCCGAGCGGCACGATCAGGCCCGCTTCCTCGGCCGCCGGTATGAAGTCGCTCGGCGGGACGAGTCCCCGTGACGGATGGTGCCACCGCACCAGCGCTTCGGCCGACACGATGGTCCCGCTCGCGACGTCGAGAATCGGCTGGTAGTGCAGTTCGAATTCGCCGCGCTGGAGCGCACGCCGCAGGTCCATCCCGAGCCTGAGCCGGCTCTCGGCTTCCTCCTCCATGGCGGGTTCGAAGAACCGGAAGGTGTTCCGCCCCGCCGCCTTGGCCCGGTACAGCGCGAGATCGGCATGCTTGAGCAGCGCCTCGGCTTCGTCGCCATGGGCCGGGATGACCGCGATGCCGATGCTGACTCCGACCTCGGCGTCGTGCGTGCCGAGGACGACGGGCGCTTGCACCGCCTCGATCAGGCGCCCGGCGACGAGGGCCGCCCTCTCGGACCCGTTGTTCCCGTCGAGCAGCACGGCGAACTCGTCGCCGCCGACGCGCGCGACGACGTCCTCGCGTCTCAGCGTCGACTTGAGCCTGTGGGCGATCTCCCGCAGCAGGGCATCGCCCGCGAGGTGCCCGAGCGTGTCGTTGACGGCCTTGAACCGATCGAGGTCGAGGCACAGCAACGCGCTCGATCCTCCCCGACGTTCCAGTTCATGCAACTGCCGATCGAGGCATTCGCGAAACAGGAGGCGGTTGGGCAGTTCGGTCAGCCCATCGTGCCCTGCCATCCACGTCACCCGGCTCTCGGCGGCCTTGCGGGCACTGATGTCGATGTGGGTGCCGACGATGCGCAGGGGGGCGCCGGCCGCGTCGTGGGCGACGACCCTGCCGCGCGCCAGGATCCAGGTCCAGCCTCCCTCCCTGTGGCGCAGGCGATACTCGCACTCGAAGGCCGGCGTGCGGCCTTCGAGGTGGTCTCTCATGCGCAGGAGTGCCTGCGGCTTGTCCTCCGGATGCAGCAGATGCACCCAGGTACCCCGGTCGACCCTGAGCTCGCCCGGCACGTAGCCGAGCATCCTGGACCAGTTGTCGGAAATCCAGGCCGCATCGGTGACGATGTCGTAGTCCCACAAGCCGTCGCTGCCGCTGTCGAGAGCCAGGGCCAGGCGCTCCTCGCTCATGCGCAGGGCGGCCTCGCTCGCGCGCAGCTTCTCCTCGGCCCGGAGGCGCTCGGTGTGATCGAGACTGATTCCGGCAATGCGCACAGGTTTCCCCGTCCCGTCGGTGATGACGCGGCCGCGACCGAGCACGCAGCGCTCGCCGCCCTCGCGCAGCGGGACGCGGAACTCGACCCGGTATGCGGAGCAGGTCGCCAGGGCGCGCTCGGCCTCCCGGCGCACCTTCGGCAGGTCGTCCGGGTGGATCGCCGCCGCCCATTCCTCCAGCGTGACGAGCGACGAGCGGTCCTCGGGCAGACCGAGGTGGCGCAGCGACTCGGGCGAGAGATGGGCGGTGTCGTCGGCGAGGTTCCAATCGAACAGACCCGCTCCGGCACAGTCCTGGGCGAGGTGCAGGCGCTCCGCCATGGTCTGCAAGGCTTCCTGCGCCGCAATGCTCTGCCGGGTCGCCTCGTGCAGGCGCAGGTGCCCCACGACGATGCGGGCCAGATCCTGAAGCTGGCGGCACTGCTCGGACGAGAACGAGCGCGGCGCGGTATCCATCACGCAGAGGCTGCCGACACGGATCCCCGGCTCGAGCGCGAGGGGGGCGCCCGCGTAGAAGCGGATCCCATGTCGGCCGGTCACGAGGGGGCTCGCATGCACCCGCGGGTCTTGCAGGGCATCTTCGATGACGAGAACCTCGTCGGAGAGAATGGCGTAGGTGCAGAACGCCGCATCGCGGGGCGTGCCGTCGATATCGAACCCGCATCTGGCCTTGAACCATTGGCTCTCCTCGTCGACGAGGGAGACCACGGCCACCGGCAGGTCGAAGAGGGCCCGGGCGGTGCGGCACACGGCGTCGAAATGCTCCTCGGGTGCGGTTCCGAGGATGTCGAGCGCGCGCAGCGCCTTCAGGCGATCCGTTTCGCGGGACGGCAAGGGGTACACCGCAACGCTCCCAAGACCCTGCACCAGACGCGACGGCGAGATCCGTAGGGCCGTCGACAGCGACGATACGGGTAGCGACAGGTGGTATCAACTACCTGTAGTTGTATGCAGGTTGCGATTGCGTAAAGCCGATCGGGCAATCCGGCTCGGGGACACGATCGGGCGGGGACGTCGCCGGGGTGGTCGACGGCCGTCGCGGCATGCCCGGCCATCGTCCGAGCAGACACCGCGCGGCGCCGCGGCCACCGGCTGGCTCCCCGAGCCTTCTCGGTAAGGACGCCGCCGCTCGGCCCCTCGGATTGGCGAGACCGGTGCCGACTGGAACACTCCGTTCCCGCGGTGATTGTCGCGCTGCGGGCGGACCGCTTCGACCAGGACAGCGTCACCGGCGAGCCGGCCGCGACGGTCGCGGGTTCCGCATCTTGCAAACCAGCGCTCACAGAGGTCGTTCGCATAAGCGACGTTATGGAACAAACTCGGAGACCCGCCTAAGGGCCGGGCCCGGCGCCGAATTTCGGACTTACCCCGGGCGATGTTCGCTTTAAGAAGGATTCCATCCTCGCCCTCTTTCGCGACAGATCCTGCCGATGTCCTGCACTCCGCCCGAAGCCGCCGACTGGGGTCCCCCGGTGATCCGCACCATCGCCATGCCGGCCGACACCAACCCGGCTGGCGACATCTTCGGCGGCTGGCTCATGGCGCAGATGGATCTCGCCGCCGGCAACGTGGCGGCCCGACGCGCGCGGGGGCGTTGCGCCACCATTGCGGTCGAGGGCATGACCTTCTTGCAGCCGGTCGTGGTCGGCGACGAGGTCAGCCTCTACGCGAAGATCGTCGCGGTGGGCCGCTCCTCGATCCGCATCCAGATCGAGGCTTGGCGCCGCGCCCGTGAGAGTGAGGAGACAATCAAGGTCACCCAGGCCCTGTTCACCTTCGTGGCGATCGATGACCATCGCCGGTCGCGCCCGGTGCCCCCGGATTCGCCCGTGCAATCGGCCGTAGTCGAGGGCGCCGGTCCGGCGTGAATCTGGGAGCGCACGATGACCTGCCCCGGCATCGAGGTGCCGGGCGCCGCTGGTCGGACGTGCTCGATATGCAGTCCCGGATTGTGATGGTGCATCATCGGCGCTGACGCGTCAGGCCGAGGATGCACGATGGCAGGATTTCTTCACGGAAGCGGCGAGCGCGCGAGGGCGGGCCGGATGCACCGGTGTGGGTCGCCCGCGCCGACCTCGTGAAACAGGGCTACGAACCGAAGACGGTCCGCCTGCCCTACCGCCTCGATGAGCCCGAGGATGCGCCAATGCTCTCGGCGGCCTGCCTCCGGCTACAGGACGAGATGCTGGAATGGTCGTCCGGCCACGAGCGCGACCCGAATCGCTTCGACGGGACCTTGCTCAGCCGCTCGCGCCGGTACCAGACCGACGAGGCGAGCCCGTTCCACTCGAACATGAAGCACGACACGCGGCGGACGGATCTCAGCACGCCGCGGCTGATCGAGAAGGCCTCCGGCCAACGGGCGCTCGCCCACCTGAAGAATGAGGATTCCCGGCGCTGCTACAACGAGGCGAAGAAGCCGAAGGACCCCGGCGGCCCGGAGCGGATCAGGCGGGCCTCCGGCATCATCAAGAAGCTGCGGGTGCTATTCGCCTACGGCATCATGGATGAGTTGCCGGACTGCCAGCGGCTGCACACCGTGCTGTCGCAGGCCCGGTTCTCGCAGCCGGTTCGGCGGCGCGTCGCGATGCAGCTGGCTCACGCCGAGGCATTTGTCGCCAAGGCACGGGAGATGAGGCACCTATCGCTGGCGCTCGCCACCGCGATCCAGTTCGAGACGGCCTTGCGCCAGCGCGACGTGATCGGCGAGCGGATGCCGATCCCGGATGGAGGCGAGGCGACCGGCATCGTGATCGACGGCCGGCGCTGCCAGAACGGCCTGACCTCGCCGCGGATCTGGTGATTCGCAAAGCCACGACGAAGACGGGAGCGTTCTCCGCCCACGGCCTCACGCTCTGCCCGCTCGTCCTCGATCTGCTCAAGCACGTCCCAGCCGATCGGCGCGTCGGTCCGCTCATCATCCACGAAGCGACGGGCAAGCCTTAAGGCGAGTAGGTCTTCACCCGGGAGCGGCGCAAGGTCGCAAAGGCGGCGGGCATCCCGGATGAGATCCGCAACATGCACGCCCAGGCCGGCGCGGGTCTCGATTCACTGAAGGCCGTGACGGCCCACGCTACGACATCGACCAAGGCCCGCTACGTGCGGGGCGGGCTCGGCAAGTCGCGCGCCGTGGCAGCCTTGCGGCTCAAGCACCGGGCGAGCCAGAACCAGGCCTGAACAGGCATAGAGATCGCGACGGGGAACGTGAGCCCAACGGTAGGGCAGTCCAAGGCCTTGCTCGGCAAGGTCAAAAAGCTGGAGCGGGTGAAGGGAATCGAACCCTCGTATTCAGCTTGGAAGGCTGCTGCTCTACCATTGAGCTACACCCGCGGCAGCTGCCCAGATAGCACGGTCGATCCGCGTTGAGAAGCGGGGCAGACGCCCGGATCGCGCCCTATTCCACCACCAGCTTGTAGGGCAACCCGGCCCGCACCGGCCCGCCCTTGTCGAGCCCGTTGAGGACCTGGAAGCGCTCGAGCGGGCGGTCGACCGCCGTCATGCGCTGGGCCAGGCTCTCGGCGGTGTCGCCGGGGGCGGCGGTGACGATCTGGATGCGCAGGGGCTTGAGGCTGCGCGCCTCCTCCGGCGTCACCAGGGCGATGCTGGACAGCCAGCGGCCGAAGGCGGGCTCCGGATCGGTGGTGCCCCTGGCGGCCATGATCATCCGGAAGGTATTCGTGCCGACCCGCACCGCGGCGAGGCGGAAGAACCACTCCTTGCCCTTCGACACCGCCGTCACGGCCGGGAAGCCGTTCAGCATCCGGTTCTCGAAGCTGCCGGTCTCGATCGCGTCGTTCCAGGTCGCCTTCAGCACCTCCTCGAGGCCCTGGCCGGCATTGGTCTCGACGGCGTCGAACAGGAGGCGGCGATGGCCGTCCGGGGTGGTGCCGAGCACCGCGCGGGCGGTGTTGTCGAGCCCGAATCCCTCCGGCGCCTCGAAGGCGACGCCGAGGCGCGGATGGATGAAGCGACGGCCGCGAATCAGCCCGTCGGCCGGGTTGTCGCCATAGGCGATGCCGTCGATCGCCGCGAGGTAGCGGTTGCGGTCGTCGACCCCGAGGCCGGGGGCGCCGATGCGCCGCGCGGCCTGCGTCACCTGGGTGATGCGCTCGGGCGTGCTCGGATGGGTCGCCAGCATGTCGGGCTCCGAATTGAGCCCCGACCCGGCGCGCAACGCCGTGGTGCGGTTGAGCGCGGTCAGGAAGCGCGAGGCGCCGAACGGGTCGTAGCCGGCGCGCGCCAGCGTGCGCACCCCGGTCTGGTCGGCCTCGAATTCCTGGGTGCGCGAGAAGCGGGCGAGCACGAAGCGGGACTGGTCCTGCAGCAGCGCGCCGGTCGCGGGATCGTTGAGCACGTCGGCCACGACCTTGCTGACGAGTTCGGAGCGGAGCGCCATCTCGGTGCGGGCGCTGGCATGGCGCAGGGTCACGTGGGCGATCTCGTGCGCCAGCACCGCGGCGAGTTCCGAGGTGTCGTCGGCGAGCGCGAGCAGCCCCCGGGTGACGTAGATCCGGCCGGTCGGCAGCGCGAAGGCGTTCACCACCGGCGAATCGAGCAGCGTCACCGCGTAGGTCTCGTCTGGGCGCTCGGTCGCCTTGACCAGGCGGTCGGTCACGTCGCTGACGAGGCGCAACGCCGACGGCGCCTTGTACTCGCCGCCGAACGAGGCCACGAGCTTGGCGTGGTCGGCGTCGTTGGCCGGCCGGTCGCGCCCGGTGGTGCGCGGTGCCTCCGGCGGCACGACGGCCGCCACCGGCGCCAGCGCGCCGGTCTGGTCCGACGTGCAGGCGGCGACGAGCAGGGCCAGGGCGGCGGCCGGCAAGAGTGCGGCCGCAGGCCTGGCAATGGCCGCGCGCCCGGCCGGCTGTGTTCGCGTGAAGGACCACCTCATGGCGATCAGCGCCGCGGCGCCTGCTCCTCGTCCAGCATCTCGATCATCTCGGCCGCGCCGATATCCAGGGTCGGCCCGCGCCACAGCTCGACGATGCCGCGAGCCCGCACGCGCCGCCCCCGAAGCGCCGGAGAAGAGAAACCACGTTCGAGCATGTTCCGCCAAGTGCGTTTCGACACCGTGACCGTAACACCCTCCGTTCCGAAAGGCGCGAAGTTCAGGTAGGTCCTGCGCTCGCGCTCGCCCACGTTGCGCACCCTCCCCTCCACGATCGCGAATCGGCCCACCATCGCGGCAAGCCGCGCCACCTCCTCCGTCGGCACCGGAGGGCTCGCGGCCCACAGCCCCAATCCCCCGCGGCGGGCCGCCGCCTCCAGCGCCAGCAGGCCGGGCCGGCACAGGCTGTCGCCCTCCCCGGCATCGACCGGGACCAGACCGGCCGCCACGAGCCCGCCGGCGAGGTCGACCGGCTCGCCCTCGGAGACGGCGGCGTCGAGGATGACCCGGCCCCAGCGGTCCGGCTCCGGCGCCTCCCGGGTGGCGAGCAGCCGGCCGGCCTGTCCGGCGAGCCAGGCCCGCGCGGCCTCGGCCGCGGCTGGGTCGTCCGGCCAGCGCACCCCGTCGAGCCGCGCCCGCCGCCCGGAGGCGAGGACGAGCTCGCCGCGCGCGGCGACCGCCTCGATCCGGTCCTCTCCGGCGATGCGCCCCCGGCAGGCCGGCGGCTCGCGCCCGCGCGGGCTCGCCGCTCCCGCCGCCCCGGCGAGGAGCAGGAGGCCGACGCAGAGGCCGACCATCGCCGCGATCCGTCCTCTCATGCTGAAAAAGCCCGTGGTGGATGCCGGCCCGCCGGTTCACGGGCGAGGTTGGCGGAAGCGGGCCGGGATGGTAAGAGGCTCGCCGTGGGTCTCCGTAGCTCAGCTGGACAGAGCACAGGTTTCCTAAACCGAATTGGGCGTCGCGAGGGGAAACCGCGCGGCGGATCCGCTCAAAGTCGGGGAAAGCGTCGAGCCGCTCGCGGCCTCACGCCGATCCCGAGCCAAGCCCGGCCGCCAGGCCGGGAAGGTGTAGAGACTAGACGGGCGGCACCTAAGGGCTCTTCGAGGAATCTCGGGGGCCACGGTGAAGGGATAGTCCAGACCACGAACGCCTCGCGGCGGCGGCGAAAGCCGAAGTGGGATGAAACCTGGGGTCGCAGGTTCGAGCCCTGCCGGGGACGCCACGCTTTGCCAAGCCTTCGAGCTGGCTGAAACTCTGCGGGAATCAGCGCCTTGCAGGCCGTCGGTCATACAAACTGGCGGTGCAGACGGCCCTCGGGCTCGATGAACGACCTCCTGCGCGACAGGCCTGGCATCTGCAAGTTCCGGCAGATGATCCCCGCCGAGCCGAGGCCCTTCATGCCCGCCTCGTGGACCGGCAAGGCGAACTGGAAGGATAGACTCCAGACCAGGGACCCGGCCGCCGCCAGGCGAGCCCAGTCCTGCCCCAAGGCCCAGTAGATTTCGAGGGGGCCGAGAGGATCGAGCGCAAGGGTCCCGCCGAGCCCACCTTGCGGCAAGGTGCCGCCCTCCCCCGGTCGCGGAGATCGACGCGGACACCCTATCGGGGCCCTGGAGGAGGACGCGGGGCATCGCAGCGCGGGTGGTTCGCGCCGGCAGCACCAAACTGTCAAACTGAACCGCTCCGGGTTTGTCGGAGGCTGTTTGTCCTGGGTCAGGCGGCCCAGGCTTGGTCGCCGACGTGAGCATGATAGTGCGCTTCGGCCTCGGCGGGAGGGACGTTGCTGATCGGCGCGAGGAGGCGACGGTGGTTGTACCAGTCCACCCACTCCGAGGTAGCGTACTCGACCGCCTGGAGGGAGCGCCATGGGCCGCGCCGGTGGATGGCCTCCACCTTGAACTGGCCGTTAATTGTTTCCGATAAGGCGTTGTCGACGACGCTGCCGATCGACGGCTCGATGCCTGCTCCTGCCAGGCGCTCGGTGTACCGTAGAGCCAAGTAGTGCGAGCCGCGGTCCGAGCGGGGCACCAGCCGCACCACCGTGCATCGCGCGGTCACGATCCCCTCCCGGGCCAGTTGCCGCCCAATCCTGCGCACGCCGTCGACGCAGAAGTTCGCCTCGAACACACGCTGGATCTCGATCATCGATGCGGCGTGGCTGCGGGCACGAACCGGCTGCTTCGCGGGATCGGCATGCCGGTAGGCGGTCGACGGGGCACCCGGCAGATCGGCTCGACCCACCAGACCTCCCGACGATCGTCGAAGAAGCTGATCAGGGCCGCGACCGGCGGTCGAGCTCCGGCTGCCTGTCGTGGTCATGTCGACGCTGATGACGACGTCGGGCACGTTCGCTCCCGGTCTGGCCGCCGAGGTGAATGCGGGGGCTCGCGTCCCGCTCCGCGAGGGTGACGGCGGGTCGGCCGTGCCCGGGCGTTCCATGCAATGGATTGTCGGGCGCGGCACCCGGGCCCGCGGAGGCGCCCGGGTCGTTCATGGCCGTGACGGCGTGGCCGCCGGCCCCGTGGACGGGCTCGACGGGTGCCCGGCGACGGCCCGCGCCTTGGAATGCCGCTCGCCGAAGGCGCGCGGTGGGCTCGGGCCCGGCCCACCGTCGGGAAGCCGTCGGGCGCACACGGCGCTGCGCCCGACGCCCGCGCCCTACCCGTTAATTCCTGTTAAGGTTGAGCCCGTCCCGTCCACCAGCCCCCGGAGACCGTCATGGTGGAGACCGCGAAACTCGAAAAGGCCGAGAAGGAGGGCGGGTGGCTGACCCGGCTCTCCGCCTTCGTCTTCCTGCACACCGAACACGCGATCTACGCGGCTTTGGGTGTGCTCCTGGCCCTCACCGCCGTGATGGCGCTGATCGATGCCGCCGGCATGACCCTCAAGGCGGTGACCGCGGTCGGCGCCGCCGCGCAACTCCTCGACGTGGTCGACCGGCTGCTGTTCCTGCTGATGCTGGTCGAGATCCTGCACACGGTGCGGGTGTCGATGCGCTCCGGCCGGCTGACCTGCGAGCCGTTCCTGATCGTCGGGCTGATCGCCTCGATCCGGCGCGTCCTCGTGCTCACGCTCCAGACCGCCGAGCAGATGCATGCGAGCGAATGGAACGCGCAGAAGGAGGCGCTGTTTCGCGCCTCGATGATCGAGCTCGGCGTCCTCGCCGGGCTGATCCTGGTGATGGTGGTGTCGATCTTCCTGCTCCACCGCGCCCGGGACACCGGCGAGCCGGCCGGGTCCGAGTAGGGCGCGGCTCATCCCACGGTCCGGTGTGCAACCCCCGCCGGCCGCGCGGCATTGATGGGGTTGAGCATGACACAGCCAAAAGGAGGCTCACGATGGGCTTGCTGTTCTTCCTGGTCTTCGTCTGTCCGTGGATCGCGGTGGCGTTCCTGTCCGGCCGCGGTTCGTTCGGGGCGCTGACGAAGCTGAAACCTTACTGAGGACAGCGGTGCGGGATGCCGGCAACCGGCATTCCGCATCAGGTGCCGCGCAGGAACCGGTGCCACCACGAGGGCCGTCCCGCCCCGCTCGCCGGGCCTGCTCTTCGGCCGCCTCCCGCCTCAGGCGGTGGACCAGCGGGTTGCACGCCTCCTGGTCGGCGACATGGGCCGAGGCCGGCCGGTTCGGCAGGCCGTGGCCTGCGCGATAGGCCGCCGCATCGAAATCCGGCGCCGAATCGAGGTCCCGCCGCGCGCCGTGGCGGAGCAGATGCGCGAAGGCATCACGGTTGCGGCCGATCTCAGCGCCGTATCGCGCGAGGTAATGGGCGAGGTCGAAGCGGGCATTGGGCGCGTAGAGCTGGCTGCGGCGATGCGTGAGGTAGTGCCGCAACGGCGAGGTGCCCCGGCGCAGCCGATAGGTGCGCCCGTACCAGGCCGGTTCGAAATACGGAATCGGCCGCAAGCCCGCCCGCTCGCCGACCCGGATGTAGTGGCAGAGCGGGTTCGCGCCTTCGGGATTTCCGTCGAGATACAGGGCCGCGTACCAGCCCGGATCGCAATAGAGGTTCGGTCGCCTTCCCTCGCGGGCGCCGAACCGGCAGAAATGCTCGAGCGGATCGGCGCCGTCGGCGACGACGTCGGGCGATTCGAGCAGGTAGTGGTTGACGTCGAACAGCCCGGAGCGGGCGATGAGGTCGTAATCCCGGGAGGTCGTCATGGTGGATGGCCGGCGGCCTCCTCACGACGCCACGACGGACGCATAGTAATGCGTCGTCTCGAAATGCAGCTCGACCCGCGTGCCGGCGATCCAGTCCGTGGGAGAGAGCGTGTGGCCACGGCAGCGGGTGATGAGGTCGGTCCGCTCGTTGGGGATCGCGACGTGGTCGGTCGGCCACTCGTTGCGGATCCGCACTAGGCTGTAGCCGAGCCCGAGCAGATGCTCGATCACTGCCTTCGAGCTCGATCCGTGCCGGCGCAGGTGATGCTCCTCGATCTCGATGAACAGCACCGGGCGGTCGCGGGCGATGAGGGCCTGCATGCCGGCGAGCGCCGCCGCTTCCGCGCCCTGGATGTCCATCTTGATGAAGGCGATCGGCGGCAGGGGCAGGTCGTCGAGGCGGATCGTGAAGACGAGGTCGCCGCCGTGACCGCCCCGGCCGATCCCGGTATGGCCGATATTGACGGTGCCGCCCGCCGTCAGGGTCGCCTCCAGCGGCTCCATCTCGACCGTGTCGCCGGACCGGTCGGTCACCGCCATCTTGTAGGTGCGGACGTGGTCGCAGCGATTGGCGAGCACGTTCTGCTGCAGTTGCGCGTAGCACAGGCCGAGCGGCTCGAAGGCGTGGATCGAGCCGCGGGGGACGAGGCCGGCGAGCCGGACGGTGTGGTAGCCGAGATTGGCGCCGAGATCGACGACGTGGGAGGCCTCGTCGAGGAACAGGCGGGCGAACTCGATCAGGTGCGGCTCCCACTCGCCGGTCTCGAGGATCGTCCGGCCGATGAAATCCTGCTCCACCACCGTGAAGGTGCCGTGCCGCGCCTGGACCGTGCGGAAGGTCGGGACGAAGCGGGGGCTCGGTGCCGGCGCGGTGAGCCCGTCGACGAGGGACAGCCACTCGGGCACCCGCGCGCGCCAGTCGTAAGCGTGACGGCAATGCGCCTGCTGCGCCGCCGCCCGCTCGGGCCGGCCCTGCCACGGATCGGCCAGTTCCTCGGCCAGGAGAGCGGCGAAGGCGCGGGCATGCTCGGCCGGATCGGCGACGTGAGGATAGAGGCGGGCGAATCCCGCGGTGGTCTCCGGCAGCGCGCCGTGGCTCGGGCAGATCACCCGGCAGCCCGCCGCCATCGCCTCGATGACCGCGAGGCAGGAGGTCTCCGCGAAGGTGTTGGGATAGGCCAGGATGTCGATGTCGGCGAGCGCGGCGCGCAGCTCGGCATTGGGCAGGAGCCCGTGGTAATGCACGTTCGGCAGCGCGGCGGCGCGGGCGTAGAGATCGGCGTAAGGCGCGTCGTCCGCCCCCGGGCCGTAGAGCTTGTGCGACGACCAGACGTGTAGCTCGGCATCCTCGGGCGCGGCCTGCGCCCAGGCGTCCAGCAGCACCGCGAGGCCGCGATAGGGCGTGCTGGTATAGGCGACCTTGAGGGGACGGCGCCGGGCGGGCCCGCGGTCGCGCTCGGGCACCTCGGTGGCGTTGCGCAGGACGAGGCAGCGTTCGGCCGGCAGGCCGAAGGTCGCCAGGAACTGCGCCCGCTGCCATTCCGAGACGAAGACGAAGCGCGCCACGCGGGCGACCCGGGCGGGCTCGCGCATCCAGGCCACGGCCGGCTGGTCGGTGGCGTGATGGACCCAGACCACGAGCGGACGCCCGTCGTCGATCCGGGCCTCGTCGTAGCCGTTCAGGCACAGGGCGATGCGTTCGAGCGCCGGGCCGAGGCGTCGGGACAGGCCCTCGTGCATCAGCTCCGTGCCGCCCTGCGGGCGCGTCGGCAGCCACGGGGCCTTGCGCGACAGGCCCGACCAGAAGCCCGGCAGGTCGCTCGGGCCGATGCCCGGGCGGGTCGTCGACAGGAAGCCGCGCCGGCCCTCGATCGGAACCGGCAGCTTCTCGAGGGCGAAGCGGGCATTGGCGGCGAAGCGCCGGCGCTCGCCCTCCGGCGCCGTCGGGCAGGCGATCAGGTCGAGGCCGGCGGCGAGGCTGTGCCAGTGATGGCCGGCCCAGTAGGCGTTGACCGCGTATTCGTCGCGCAGGCCGTATTCGTAGATCCAGGGCTCGATGAACAGGGCGCCCTCCGGCGGGGGCAGGGACAGGCCCGCCTCGGCGAAGCGGAAGCCCTCCTCGTAGCGCTCGGCGAGGCGGCAGACGTGGCTGGCATAGTGGTGAGCCTCGACCCGGTGCGGGCAGAGCGCGATCGCCCGGCGACAGACCGCCAGGGTGTCGTCCACGGGGCGCCCGAGGCCCGGCATCAGCCGGGCGGCGGCAAGCAGCGCGACGTAGACCTCCTCCTGCCAGTATCCGAGATCCGCCCGCCGCAGGTAGGCGGCCACCGCCTGCGCGTGGGCACCGCAATCGCGGTAGCTCTGGGCGAGGTAGAAGGTGTAGCGGGCGATGAAGAACGGGTCCGTCTCCGTCGCCAGCGCCGCCTCCAGGATCGCGGCGTCGCGCCGGTAGGTCTCGCCGTCGCGGCGGCGGGCGCCGTCGTGGTTGCGCCGCATGGTCAGGTCGATGACGGCGCGGTTCGTCGCTTCCGCACATTCGATGAATTCGTGCAGCACCCCACGGTAGCGCCACGGCAGGGTGTTCTTCACCAGCTGGGTGCGCCGGTAGATCAGCGGGGCGTCCGTGATGGTGACCTCGTAGGCCTCCGCCGTGAGGTCGGGCAGCCCGTAGCCAGGCGGCAGGAGCATCTCGTCGTCGGCGTCGATGACCAGGGTGTAGGTGCCGTGCGGGCGCGCCAGCGCCAGGGCCTCGGAGCGGTTGTGGGCGAAATCGACCCAGGGGCGCTCGACCAGCGCGCCCGGCAGGTCGGCCAGGATTGCCCGCACGAGATCCTGGGTCCCGTCGGTGGAACCGGTATCGACGACGATCCAGTGGTCGATGAGCGGGCGCACCGATTCCAGGCACCGGCGGATCACCGGCGCCTCGTTCTTGACGATCATCGCGAGGCAGACGGTCTGGCCGGACGGGGTCATGCGGGATCCTGGTGACGGGCGGAGGCGCGGGGCGGCGCCGGGGATCGCCGGGAGGGATGACTCGGGCGGGGATGATCCGGGAATGAGTCCGGGACGCGGCCTGGATGGGATCGCCCCCCAGGCTGCCGCGGCCCTGTCACGACGAGGCCCGCGGCGCGCCTGTCGGGGCGCCGCGGGCCGGGTTCGTCGCGGAAGGTCGCGCCGGCCGGGGCCGGCGCGGCGTCCTTAAGCCCGCCGCAAGAGGCGCGCGAGGACCGAGCGCTCGGTCTTGACCTCGCCCTTGGCGGCGAGCCGGGCCCGGACCCGGTCGACGACCGGGCCGTGGAGGACGACCGGCGCGCAGGCCAGCTCCAGGTTCAGCGCCGAGGCGACGAGGTCCGGGTGCAGGGTGACCGGGCCGTCGTGGTTCTCGAAGGTGCCGCGGTTGCCGCAATCGAGGTAGCTCTCGGCGGGCATCCCGTCGGCGACCAGTATGTCGTGAACCGGCAGCTCGACGTGGTGGTAGACCA
This sequence comes from Methylobacterium aquaticum, assembly GCF_016804325.1. Lineage (NCBI taxonomy): Bacteria > Pseudomonadati > Pseudomonadota > Alphaproteobacteria > Hyphomicrobiales > Methylobacteriaceae > Methylobacterium > Methylobacterium aquaticum. Next base: position 123,462 of record NZ_CP043627.1, on the reverse strand, counting down.
CCTCCGAGCGGTCGAGCTGCGCCACCGACGTGCCGTTGACGAGCACGCCGGCCGGGATCAGCACGTCCTCGACGAAGAGCGCGTGGCCGGGCGAGACGACGAGGTCGCGGTGCGGCAGGCCGGGGCCGAAGGCATGCGCGGCGACCCGGACCGGCTGGGCCCGCTCGGGCTGCGGGTGGCGCCGCAGGTCGAGGTGGCGGTGACCGACCCAAGCGACGGCGACCGTCTCGCCCGAAGCGGTGACGACGGCGTCGCCGGGCCGCAGGGCCTCGACCGGACGCTCACCCTCCGGCGTCAGGATCATCGTTCCGGACGCGAAGCAGATGACCGGACCGGTCGGGCCGGTGGCCCCGGTCGGGCCGTCGGCACCCGTCGGGCCGGTCGCGCCCGTGGCACCCGCGGACCCGGTGGCACCCTGAGCACCCGTCGCGCCCTGGGACCCGGTGGCGCCCGCGGACCCGGTGGCACCCTGGGCCCCCGTTGCGCCCTGGGAGCCGGTGGCACCCGCGGAGCCGGTGGCACCCTGAGCACCCGTCGCGCCCTGGGACCCGGTGGCACCCTGGGCCCCCGTTGCGCCCTGGGAGCCGGTGGCACCCGCGGACCCGGTGGCACCCTGAGCACCCGTCGCGCCCTGGGACCCGGTGGCGCCCGCGGACCCGGTGGCACCCTGGGCCCCCGTTGCGCCCTGGGAGCCGGTGGCACCCTGAGCACCCGTCGCGCCCTGGGACCCGGTGGCGCCCGCGGACCCGGTGGCACCCTGGGCCCCCGTTGCGCCCTGGGAGCCGGTGGCACCCGCGGAGCCGGTGGCACCCTGAGCACCCGTCGCGCCCTGGGAACCGGTGGCACCCTGGGTCCCCGTCGCGCCCTGGGAGCCGGTGGTACCCGGCGCACCTTGCGAGCCGGTCACACCCTGCGCGCCTTGTTCGCCGGTGGCACCCTGGGCGCCAGTGACGCCCTGCGCCCCCGTCGCACCCTGAGCACCCGTCGCGCCCTGGGAACCGGTGGCGCCCTGAGCGCCCGTCGCGCCCTGGGACCCGGTGGCGCCCGCGGACCCGGTGGCACCCTGGGCCCCCGTTGCGCCCTGGGAGCCGGTGGCACCCGCGGACCCTGTGGCACCCTGAGCACCCGTCGCGCCCTGGGAACCGGTGGCGCCCGCGGACCCGGTGGCACCCTGGGCGCCAGTGACGCCCTGCGCCCCCGTCGCACCCTGGGCCCCCGTTGCGCCCTGGGAGCCGGTGGCACCCTGAGCACCCGTCGCGCCCTGGGACCCGGTGGCGCCCGCGGACCCGGTGGCACCCTGGGCCCCCGTTGCGCCCTGGGAGCCGGTGGCACCCGCGGACCCGGTGGCACCCTGGGCACCCGTCGCGCCCTGGGACCCGGTGGCACCCTGGGCACCAGTCGTGCCCTGAGCACCCTGGTCGCCGGTGGCGCCCTGCACGCCCGTCGCGCCCTGCGCGCCCGTGGTCCCTTGGGCACCGGTCACGCCCTGGGCGCCGGTTGCACCCTGAACGCCGGTCGCACCCTGCGCGCCCGTGGTCCCCTGGGCACCGGTCACGCCCTGGGCGCCGGTGGCACCCTGCGCGCCGGTCGCACCCTGAACTCCGGTGGCGCCCTGGGCACCCGTAGTCCCCTGAGCGCCGGTCACGCCCTGGGCACCGGTGGCACCCTGGACGCCGGTCGCTCCTTGGGTGCCGGTGGCGCCCTGGGCACCCGTAGTCCCCTGGGCGCCGGTGACACCCTGGGCACCGGTGGCACCCTGCGCGCCCGTCGCGCCCTGGGTGCCGGTAGCGCCCTGAGCGCCCGTCGTTCCCTGAGCGCCGGTGACACCCTGGACACCGGTGGCACCCTGCGCGCCCGTCGCACCCTGGGTGCCGGTAGCGCCCTGAGCGCCCGTCGTTCCCTGAGCGCCGGTGACACCCTGGGCACCGGTGGCGCCCTGCACGCCCGTCGCACCCTGGGTGCCGGTAGCGCCCTGAGCGCCCGTCGTTCCCTGAGCGCCGGTCACGCCCTGGGCACCGGTGGCGCCCTGCACGCCCGTCGCACCCTGGGTGCCGGTAGCGCCCTGAGCGCCCGTTGTTCCCTGAGCGCCGGTCACGCCCTGGGCGCCGGTCGCGCCTTGCGCGCCGGTTGCGCCCTGGGTGCCGGTCGCACCCTGGGCGCCGGTCGCACCCTGGGCGCCCGTGGTCCCCTGGGCGCCGGTCACGCCCTGGGCACCGGTCACGCCCTGGGCACCGGTCGCACCCTGGGCGCCCGTGGTCCCCTGGGCACCGGTCACGCCCTGGGCACCGGTCACGCCCTGGGCACCGGTCACGCCCTGGGCACCGGTCGCACCCTGGGTGCCGGTGGCGCCCTGCGCGCCGGTCGCACCTTGCGGGCCCTGGTTGAGCACAACCCGGGTGGCGGTCAGGGTTTCGCTATAGTTAGAATTCGTTCCCGTCGATCCTTGACCATCGTTGACGGCGTCGGAAAATTCCACCCCGGTGGCGCCGCTCGCATTCTGAACTGTAAAACGCGTCGCATCTCTAACGGCGACGCCGAACGCTGTTGTATCGTCCGCAATATATTGAAACGAATACGGGAATCTCGTGCCTGGTTGATTGGTGAACTGTCCGTATACAGTCCCAAGATAATTAGAAATAGCTGTCGTGGTAGCATTACCATAATAAAAATTGTACTGTTGGTTGTCGAGTCCACCTGTACCATTCAGAGTAATCAAATACTGAGTCATCGAAATTCTCCTAAATTCATTTACGGTCCGCTCGACAAGCCCCTCCCTCGGCGGGCATGTCCAGTCGCGCGGCATATCGGTCGGCAAAATGCCCGCGGCCACGTCACGGCGAAAGAGAGGAAATGATTTTTCCGCCGCATACGATCGTCAAACCGACCGAAAGTGGCATTTTCGCCATAGTGACGACTGCCTGCCCTGACAAGTTATTCATAGCTGTCACTTGACATGTATTTATCTCTCATAAAAATCAAATAATCACACAATAAATACATATTTTATTTTTTAGAAGCAGATTTATTTCAAGAAAGTAATGATCAATATTACATAAAGAACGAGATTTTTCCCACACGGGTCATCGGGAGCGATGGCGCGTGCGCGACGAGGAGTCCTCGTGCCGGCCCTCTACGGCGGAAGCGTCCCGCTTCCCCTTGCGACAGGACAAGGGCGGGGGATCGCGCGGCACCGCCGAGTGTAACACGCGGCCCACGCCGTTTCCCGAAGGTTCGACATGACGCGAAAACAGACTAGGTATTGTAATATTTTTCTATTCATGTTCTAATCACCTCTCCAGGAAGCTCGTAAAATTTTTTCCAAATGCTGCTTGCAGAGACACATCGTCGTCTATCAGATTCGGCGCTGGGCGATTCGAAATGTGAAAGTGATTCGGTCAAGAATAATCTTTGTGCATTACAGGCCATTAAGGAATTGCGACCTCAGGGGGCGATGACAGGCATGATCTTTACGTTTCATTCAATTTCGCACCGCAGGGCTGCCTGGCACGCATGGACAAGTGCTGAACGTTTAGCGCCAACATGAACTGTTGCTCCTCATCAGCAACATGTATGGCAGCTCTCTCGCCTAAGGCACTTTTGGCTCGCCGAACTTTCAGGGTCGCCCGGCCGTCGGCATGGGCAAGTCGCCGACCAGCAGCGCTGAATACGCTATCGCCTGCGGCCCCGAAACGACGACGCTGACGGCCGCCAATCTGCTGTCCCATGCCCAGTCGGTGGATATAATTCCTTCACCGATCCGCGTGTTCCGTCAGAGCCAACATCCTTCACCGGACGAACAGACATCGAAAAGGTCGCTTGCGGAACCGGTCTCCGGTCGACTAACAGTCGTCGTGCCGAACGAATCACTGATCAGGCCGATTCGGTTCTGCGCGAACGTTGCTGCGGCGCACTCATATCTAAGGAATTTTGCCATGGATCCGATGATTGGAATGATATTCATGATACCTTGGAACTGGGCGCCGCGGAACTATGCGATGTGCCAGGGCCAATCGTTGCAAATTATGCAGTATCAGGCTCTTTACAGCCTGATGGGAAATTCGTTCGGCGGCAACCCCGGTACGACCTTCAATCTGCCTGACCTTCAGGGACGCGCTCCCATCGGCACCGGCGTGTCTCAGGGCAGCAACTTCCCGCTCGCCACGACGACCGGCACCCCGACCACGACGCTCGGGCTCACCAACCTGCCGGTGCATAGCCACGGCGCGACGTTCACGGCGGTTACCGGCAGCCAGACCGTCACCATCCAGCCGCAGGCCGGCACCCTGAAGGTGGCGATCAACGTCGCGTCGACGGTGGCAGGCAATGCGAGTCCCTCGAACACGGCATTGCTGGGGGCGAGCGGGGGTACGAACACGAAGATCTACACCTCCGCCACCGCAACTCCCGCCCCCGCCACGACCCCCCTCGCAGACGGGGCGACGACCGTGACGGGCAATGCCGCGACCGCGGGGCAGACCTTCAGCGTCCCGACCGTCACCGGCGGCACCGTGGCGATCGGCAATGCCGGCGCCGGCCAGCCGTTCACCAACTACCAGCCGTCGCTGGCGATGAGCTTCGTCATCGCGCTGGTCGGCCTCTACCCGGACCGGCCGTGACCGTCGCGCTCGACACCGTCTCGGCGGCGACCTTTGCGGACCTGCTGGGGGACGGCTTCGCGTTGCGGGGCCCGGGCGGTCAGGAACTGGCCGTCACCCTGGCCTCGTGCCGGGAATCCCCCCACTCGACCATGGCGGGCAGCCCGCGCACGGCGTTCTCCCTGGTCTTCGGCTGCCCGGCGGCGGCGGCGGGGCCCTTCCGGGGGGCGATTGCGTGCTGACGCATCCCGCTCTCGGCGAGATCGGGCCGCTCTATGTCGAGCGGATCATGCCCACGGGCGTCCCCCCGGACTCCGCCGCCTACCAGGCGGTCTTCAACTGAACCTCACCGGGCGGCCCCGCAGGCTTCCTGCGCGGGCCGCCCTCTCTTCCGTCCCGACCGGAGACCCGCCGCATGGCCTCCCAGACCGGCTCCATCCCGCTGTTCGGCGGGCTCGGCCTTCGCCCGATCCGACCGAGCGACCAGGACTTCCTGCTCCAGCTCTTCATCGAATCGCGCCCCTGGCTGTCCTGGGCCGACACGGACCGCGACGTGCTGCAGGCGCTCTACGAGCAGCAGTTCCGGACCATGCGGGCGGGGCTGGAGAGCGTGTATCCCGAGCACATGGACTTCATCGTCGAGCGCACCGGCCAGGCGGTCGGGCGCCTCGTCGTCGATCTCGGCTATGCCGACTGGCGCATCTCGGAACTGGCGATCGTCGCGGCGGCCCGCGGCAAGGGCATCGGCACCGACCTGGTGCGCAGCCTGCAGGCGGCGGCCGAGAGCGTGCGCCTGCCGATCACCCTCTCGACGCCGATGGTCGGCGCCACCGACGGGCGCTCCCTCTACGAGCGCCTGGGCTTCCAGGTCACCGCCGTGCGGCCGCCGCATTACGACATGGCCTGGATCCCGGTCTCCCGGCGGGTGGCGCAGGCAGCCGGCGCTTGACATTGCCGGCGCACGGGGAATGGTCGCCCCAGCGCCGCAGGGCACCGCGAGCGGCCGCCAGGAGATGGACCCGATGGACTGGCCCGCCGCTTCCTACCGGGCGCGCCGGCTGGTCCGGGCCCGCCACCGCCTCGTCCCGGAGCCGATCTCCCTCGCGCTGATCGACGCCTTCGCGGCGCAAGGGGCCGTCACGGCGGCGGGGTTGCGGGACTTCGCGCCGGCCGAACTGGTCGCCCCCATCCTGGGCCTCGTGACGACGGCGGTCCACGGCACCGGCCACCTGCCGGCGCGGAACGGCTGGTACCGCCGCGACGAGACCGGCGCTTTCGTCATCGATCCCGGCTTCGCCGTCGCCTGGACGGCCGCCAGGGCCTGCGACGCGCCGCTGCCGGGTGCGGAGCGAACCTGAGAGGCCGGGTCGGACCGACCCGACCCGATCCGCTGGGCTCGACCCGTCGCCCTCCCCGGTCCCGACACGCCGACCGGGAGGGTTCGGCGCGGGATTGCGGGCGGTCTTTGCGGTCCTACCGGGCCTGCTCCGCCGCCGCCGGCGGCTCGCGCTCCACCGTGCGGAACCCTTCCAGCTCGCCGAGATAGCTCCGGGCCCACCAATCCACGTCCTCGCGCGCCATGCGCTCGAACATCGGCTTCCAGCGCTCCACGCGCTCGGCCTTGGGCATGTAGAGGGCGGCGCGGATGGCCTCCGCCACCTCGAACCGGTCGTAGGGGTTGACCAGCAGGGCCTCGGGCATCTGGCGGGCGGAGCCGGCGAACTTCGACAGCACCAGCACGCCCGGATCGTCCTCGCTCTGGGCGGCGACGTATTCCTTGGCGACGAGGTTCATGCCGTCGCGCATCGGCGTCACCACGCCGACCCGGGCGGCGCGGTAGAGCCCCGCCAGCACCGCGCGGGGATAGGCCTTGGTGACGTACTGGATCGGCGTCCAGGACGGTTCGCCGAGCGAGCCGTTGATGTTCCCCAGGACCTCGTTCACGTCGCGGCTGAGCTGCTCGTATTCCGGCACCTCGGTGCGGGATTTCGGGGCGATCTGCAGGAAGACGACGTTGCCGCGCTGGTCGGGGTTGGAGGCGAAGAAGCGCTCCACCGCCTCCATCCGCTCCGGCACGCCCTTCGAGTAGTCGAGCCGGTCGACGCCGATGAGGAGCTTGCGGGTGCGCAGGCCCGCCACCGTGTCGCGCACGGTGCGGTTCATGCCGGCGCGCTCGGCGGCCTGGCGGAAGCCGTCGACGTCGATGCCGATCGGGAAGCTGCGGATGCGGGTGCGGCGCCCGTCGACCATCAGCGAGCCGCCGCCGAGCGGGATCGCCCGCAGCTCGTCGACGAGGTTGCGCGACAGGTTGTGGACGTCGCTGTCGGTCTGGAGGCCGATCAGGTCGTAGTCGGAGACCGCGCGCAGGAGTTCGGTCGAGGCCGGCAGGGTGTTGAACACCTCGCCGGACGGCCAGGGGATGTGGTGGAAGTAGCCGATCGGGTTCGAGACGCCCAGGCCCCTGAGCTCGGAGGCGAGCGGGATCAGATGGTAGTCGTGGACCCAGATCAGGTCGCCCGGCTCGATCAGCCCGGCGAGCGCCTGGGCGAAGATGCGGTTGACGCGCTGGTAGCCGGCATAGTCGGCCCGGGAGAACGCCGCCAGGCCGAGGCGGTAATGCATGATCGGCCAGAGCGCCCGGTTGGCGAAGCCGCTGTAATACTCGCGGTGGTCCTGGGGCGAGAGGTCCATCACCGCGTATTGCACCCGGCCCCGGTCGGCGATCACCGGCTCGGAGGACGGGTTGTCGGTGATCTTGCCGCTCCAGCCGAACCAGAGGCCCTTGTAGGCCGTGAAGGCCTCCTTGAGGGCGACGGCGAGCCCGCCGGCCGCGACCGCCTTGGAGCCCGCATCCGGGACGGCGACGCGATTCGACACGATGATGAGGCGTGACACGGCGGGTATGGACTCCGGCTGCACGGACCTGAGTGCATTGTCCGACGACGTGGGCACCGGTTCGTCGGACAATGCGACACACTTCGAGATCCGGGGCGGGAACGTCGCCGCGTCCATCCACCCCGGACAGAGAAAACGCGCGGTGAGCAAGCGCGATCCGTACGAAATGGTCAACCCTCCCGACGAATCCGGCGTCGTTCGCACCCGCACCGGCTGTGCCCGGCGCTCCACAGGAATCCGTCGAGGAATCCCTCGGCGATTCCTCCCCGGATGAGGCCGGAACCGGGCGCCTTGGCTGCTGTTACTCGCAATATCGTCGCATGTGTCGGCGCGGCGGCCGGTCCGGCCTGCCCGCCGCGCCGACAGAGAATGGAGTGCCCCTGATGAGCGCGGGTTACGAGAACGGACCGCACCGGTCGGACGACCGGGGTGCCCCCGGCGAGCGCCCGGCGGATTGGAACGAGCTGCGCCACGACGTGCGCCAGCTCGGCGACGTCGCGATGGAGCGCGGCTACAGCCTGGTCGAGTCGGCCCGCGAGCAGGTCCACGGCTACGTCGACCGCCGCAAAGGCGACGCCGCCCAGTCGGTCTCCGACCTCGCCCAGGCCCTGCGCGATTCCGGCGGCAAGCTCGACCAGCAGCCGAACGTGAAGGCGTTCTTCGACAGCGCGGCGGAAGGCCTCGAGCAGCTCTCGGGCTCGATCCGCGAGCGCAGCTTCGAGGATTTCTACAGCGAGATCGAGTCGGTGGCCCGGCGCCGGCCCGCCGCCGTCGCGGTGGCGACCTTCCTCACCGGCTTCCTCGCCGCCCGCTTCATCCGCGCCTCGGCCCATCCCGCGCACGTCCTCGACGGGCGCGAGGCCTTCGCCCGCGGGCCGGAAGTGGGTGCCGACCGCGCCCGCGGCACGTCGTACGATCCGTATGCCGCGCGCTCCCGCGACGTTCCGGGCGCCCACAGCGAGCCCGAGACCACCCGGCCCGATCCCTACCGCACCGGCGCGTCCGGCCCGCGCTACTCGGCCTGAAGGAGGACGCCGCGATGGCCGACCCCAATGCCGGCCGCCCGCTCGGCGGCACCGGAGCCCCCGGGAGCATCCAGGGCCTCCTCGGTGATGCCCTGCGCGAGACCACCGATCTCGCCCGCAAGGAGATCGCCCTCTTCCGCACCGAGATGTCGAACAACCTGAGGTCGCTGTTCCTCGGGCTCGGCATGATGGTGGGCGCGGCCGTCTTCGCCGTCGTCGCCCTGCTGGTGCTCACCGACGCCCTGGTGAAGTGGCTCGCCACGGTGGTGAACTCGGAGGCGCTCGCCGCCCTGATCGTCGGGGCGGTGTTCCTGGCGATCGGCATCGGCCTCGCCCTGTGGGGCCGCAGCGCCATGTCCCTGTCCACGCTGACGCCGACCCGCACGACGCGCCAGGTGCGCCAGGATGCGAGGGTCCTGTCCGAGAGGGTGTCGGGATGACCCAGTCGATCAACGAACTCGAGCACGACATCGAGGAGACCCGGGCCCGGCTCGACCGGACCATCGACCAGATCCAGGGCCGGCTCTCCCCGGCCAGCCTCGTCGACGAGATGCTCGGCACGGTGCGGCAATCGCCGGCGAGCGGCCTCTACGACGGGGCGCTGGAGGCGGTGCGGCGCAATCCCGTCCCGGTCATGCTGATCGTCGCCGGCGTCGGCTGGCTGATCCACCGCGTCGCCCGGGAATCGCAGCGCCGCCAGCACCTCGACGCCACGATGAACGGGGCCGAGGCGGTGCCGGTGCTCAAGACCGGCGCGGCCCGGGTCTACGATCCCGACCGGCCGACCGCGCACCCGGCGGCCGACCGCGTCGCCGACGGCCTGCGCATGTGAGGCGGCGCCGGCCGAAGGCCGGCGCCCCTTCGTGAGACCCTTCGATCGGCCCCAAAGGCTCCGCCGGCACTGAAGACGCCGCGAGTCTCGCGCCAAGGAGTACCAGAGTCATGGCAGAGCACACCATCAACCCGGCCAATCCGGGCGCCCCCTCGGCCCACACCCCTGCCACGGGGCCCGAGCGCAACCTGCACCAGGACCACGACACCGTCCGCCGGAACCTCGACGCCGCGCACGATGCCGCCCGCGACGCCGGCGACACCCTCGGCGACAAGGCGGCCCACGCCTCCGAGCGGGTGAGCGAGACGGCCTCCGCCATCGGCGAGCGCATCAGCCAGACCGCCGAGGACCTGCGCGCCAAGGCCGATGCCGCCGCGGACCGGCTCAAGCAGGGCGCCAGCGAGGCGATCGACCGCGCCCACGCCCAGGCGAGCCAGGCCTACGGCGCCGTCGGCGGCCGCAGCTCCGAGACGATCGACCGCGCCCGCGACTGGGCCAGCGACCGGATCGAGACCGGCTCGCAGCGCTATGCCGACCTGCGCGACCGCGGCAGCGAGCGGCTGGCCCAGGGCCAGACCGCCGTCGAGCGCTTCGTGAGCGAGAACCCGGTCCTGGTCGGCGTGGTCGGCCTCGCCGCCGGCATGCTGCTCGGCGCGCTCCTGCCGCGCACCCGCCAGGAAGACCGGGCCGTCGGCCCCTATGCCGACGAGGTCCGCGACCAGGGCCTGCGCTACGCCCGCGAGGCGACCGAGCGCGGCCGTCAATTCGTCGAGACCGCCCTCGACCAGGCCCAGGATGCCGCCGTCGCGGCCGCCAACGCCGCCTCGGACGAGCTGCGCAAGAACCAGCCTGGGACCCACCAGCCCGGGACCCAGCAGCCCGGCACGGCCGAGCCGGGCCGGCAGACGCACTGATCCGGCTTATCCCCGATCACGACCGGCCGGCCCCTCGGGGCCGGCTTTTTCGTTGGCCGCCCTGAACCCACTCCTCGTGTCTCAGAGCCTGTTTGATTGACTCAAGCATTTACTCCCACACACGACCTCATCCTGAGGTGTCAGTCGATTGAACATCGACTGACCTCGAAGGAGGGCTCCAGGGATCGCGAGGACTTCTGGAGCCCTCCTTCGAGGCTCCTTTCAGTCGCACCTCAGGATGAGGTCGCGAGAGGGATGGAAAAGGTCGTTACAGCCGAATTTCGCAACTCAAACAGGCTCTCAGAACTGCTCGATCGAATCCGACAGCTTCGATGCTCGCCGTGTCGTCCCGCAGAGCTGTCCGGTGAAAATCCTATTCAAAATCGAAGTGCGGGATCCCCTCTCCCACACGGGAGAGGGGAGACGCGCCATCTTTTCCCGAATAGCCCCGGAATGACGTGGAGAATTCGAGATCCGCGGAAGCCAATAAACAGGCTCGCACGGAACCGTTTGGACCCGCGGGGCACACGCCGCGTTGTCGGCCATGACCTCCGCCCCCTCCTCCGCTCCCGGCCCCCGCCTCGGCTTCTGCTGCAAGCTCATTCCCGAGGATCCGCCCGGCGGGCACAAGACCCTGAAGGCCGCGAAGGACGCCGCGATGGTGATGAACGTCACCACGGTGACGATCGCGCATTTGCGCCGGCTCGATCCGGCGGCGGCGCGGGAGAAGCTGACGGCCGTCGTCACGCACAACCTCGCGGCGATGGAGCGGCAGGTCGCCTGGGTGGCGGCGCGTCCCCCGTTGGAGCGTCTCCTGCGGCTCGCGAGCTCGATCCTGCCGGGCTACACCCATCCGGAGGTGTGCGGCCTCTATGCCGATCCGGACTTCCGCCGCGCCATCGAGGCCGGGCTGGCCACGGTGGGCGAGGCGGCGCGGGCGGGCGGGGTGCGGCTCAGCATGCATCCCGGCCCGTTCTGCATCCTGGCGAGCCGCAATCCGGCGGCGCTGGAGAACGGCATCGCCGAACTCGACTACCATGCCGAGGTGATGGAGATGATGGGCTATGGCGGCGGGTGGCACCCGCACGGCGCCCACGTCAACATCCATGTCGGAGCCCGCGACCCCGGGGTCGACGCCTTCCGGGAGAACCTCGACAAGGTGAGCCAGGTCGCCCGCGACCTCGTCACGGTCGAGAACGACGAATCGGCCTTCGGCCTCGACGAGGTTTTGCGCCTCGCCGACCGGGTGCCGGTGGTGCTCGACCTGCACCACCACTGGATCCACAGCCGCGGCGGCTACATCGCGCCGGACGATCCCCGCATCGCCCGGGTGATCGAGTCCTGGCGCGGGGTGCGGCCGGTCGGCCATGTCAGCGTCTCGCGCGAGGACGTGCTGCCCGGCCACGATCCGGACGCGCTGCCCGACTTCGCGGCCCTGACGGAGGCCGGCCTCAAGGGCCGAGACCTGGCCGCCCATTCCGACATGATGTGGAACCGGGCGTTCAACGATTACACGGCCCGCCACCTCGCCTGGTGCGACATCGAGGTCGAAGCCAAGTTCAAGAACCTCGCCTCGACCGGTCTGGCGCTGCATGTCGGGCCGGTGCTCTCAGGGATCGCCCCGGCCGTGCCGCCGCTCGCAGCGGAGTAGGACGCTCTCGACGCTGCCGCGTCCTGCCTGTAACGGTGCGGCATGAAATCGGCCGATTGCGACATCCTCGTCGTCCCGGGCTACACCAGTTCCGGGCCGGACCACTGGCAGAGCCGCTGGCAGGAGCGGCTCTCGACCGCCCGCCGGGTGACCCAGGAGAGCTGGGACCATCCCGAGCCGGAGGCGTGGCGCGACGCCGTGATCGCGGCGGTGCAGGCGGCGACCCGGCCGGCGGTGCTGGTGGCCCACAGCCTCGGCGTGATCGCCTGCGTGCAGGCGGCGCCCTACCTGCCGAAGGGCAGCGTCGCCGGCGCCTTCCTGGTCGCGCTGCCCGACGTCGAGCGGCCGGACACGCCGGCTCCCTTGCGCAGCTTCGCGCCGATCCCGCGCGAGCCCCTGGCCTTCCCGTCGGTGCTGGTGACGAGCCGCACCGATCCCTACACCGCCTACGACCGGGCCGGCGAGTTCGCCGCCGCCTGGGGCGCGGAACTGGTCGATGCCGGCGAATCCGGGCATCTCAACGTCGAGAGCGGGCACGGGCCCTGGCCCGAGGGGCTGATGCGCTTCGCCGGCTTCCTGCGCGCGCTCTAGCCGTGGTGCCTTATCTCGACATGGTCGAGCCGGCGACGGCGTCGACCTTTCGCGAGGCCGATTATCTCGCGGCCAATCCGGATCTCGATCTCGCCGTGCGCGAGGGACGGCTCGCCAGCGGCCGGGCGCATTTCGACAAGCATGGCCTTCGCCAGGGACGGCGCCAGAGCCGTATCCCCGAGGGGCTCGACGCCATGCGGGCCGAGAAGCTCGCGCGGCTCGGCCCCCTGGTGCGGGACGACCTGCCGCATCGCCGGATCGGCGAGAAATACGACTTCCTCAGCGAGGAGCTGCGGGCGCTGTCGGGCGCCGAGGACAGCCCGAACGTCTCGCAGAATTCCTATGACGGCCACGTCCACGAACTCATCGCGGCGAATCCCGACGGGTTGATCCTCGATTGCGGCGCCGGCCGGCGCGACCGCTACTACGCCAACGTCGTCAATCTCGAGATCGCCGACTACGACACGACCGACGTGCTCGGCGTCGGCGAGGTGCTGCCGTTCCGCGATGGCAGCTTCGACGGGGTGATCTCGATCGCGGTGCTGGAGCATGTCCGCGACCCCTTCGCCTGCGCCCGCGAGATCGCCCGGGTGCTCAAGCCCGGCGGGAAGCTGGTCTGCGCGGTGCCGTTCCTGCAACCCCTGCACGGCTATCCGCACCACTACTACAACATGACCGGCGAGGGCCTGCGCAACCTGTTCGCCGGCCACCTGGCGGTCGACCACCAATACGTCCCGGCCTCGCTCCTACCGATCTGGAGCCTGACCTGGATGATCCAGTCCTGGGCCGCCGGCCTGCCGCCGGACGTGCGCAAGCGCTTCCTGTCGCGCCGCCTCTCCGACTTCACCGCCGACCCGCTCTCGCTCCTCCAGGAGCCCTACGTGACCCAGCTGAGCGACCAGAAGAACCTGGAACTGGCGAGCGGGACGTACCTGTTCGCGCACAAGGAATAGGGGAGCTTCGGGCGCTCATCCTGCCTGCAAGGGCGAGACGAGCGCAGGCCCTTTCGAGCACCTGTTCGATTGTTCCCGACCGATGTCGAACCCGCCGCGTCGTCCGGGGCGGCGAAGGCGGAGCCCGGAACGACGACAAGAGCGCCAGAACTGTGCAGGCATGTCGGGCAGCCGGAAGGCGGGCGCGGCCCGGCGATCGCGTTCGTCATCCGGCGATCTCCTGCGGCACCGATCGCCGATGCCGCACCGCCTCCACACCATCATCGCATTTTCTAACAGATAAATCCGCATCTCATTAAGCCTGACGGATTAGTCACCAGAATATACTGCAAGTTGCACCGGCGGGATTCTCCATTTCGCTCGGTCATCCGAGTCATGATTCGTTATCCGCGCCCCATTACGGGTTTTAAACGCCCGTGCGTCAGATTTGCCGCTGTCGCAACTCACCGATGGATTGGCGCAAGCGAGCCATGTGGCCGGGATTCAAGTACGTGGCCGCCCTCGTGGCCGGCCTGCCCCTCTGGGGCATTCCCAGCAACGCCGCGTTCGAGCCGCGGACGAACGCTGCGGCGATGCCGCGAAACGACGTGGAGACGCTGCTCTGGCCGTCGGACGCTGCCGGGCCGCGGGCCGACCAGCGCGGCGTCGTGCTGAATCCGGCGGATCTGCGCGACCGGATCGCCGTGGTGGCGTTCGTCGCACCCGATTGCTCGATCGTCTGCGTCACCCGCACCCTCGACCTCGACCGGGTCGCCAAGGCCCTGCCGGAGACGATCCGCGACCGCGCGGTGTTCCTGGCGGTCTCCCTCGACGGCGCGACGGCGGGCGGGGGCGTGACGGCCCTGCGGACCTTCGTCGACGGCACCGTCGGCGCGCAGACGCGATTGCGGTTCCTCGCCGGCGACGCGGCCTGGACCGCGGCGATCACCGCGGCGCTGCGCTACCCGGCAGGTTCGCTGCCCGAACCCCCGCCGCAAGTCCTGGTCTTCGACCGGCGCGGCGGGATCGCGATGAGCTATGGCGGCGACCCGGTCGACCGGCCGCGGCTCGAACGCGACATCCCCCTCCTCGACAGCTTCGCGCAGGGGCTCGACGCTCCAACGCCCGGTTCCGCTCCCCTCTAGGGAGCCGCACGGCCGCGTGGCGGTCGTGACCGTCTCCAAGTCCCTGATTTGACCGCCTCTTCGACGACGAACCGGGATCCGCTTCGTCGGACATTGCTCCAGCCGCCCCAAGCGAAAGCCTCGACCGATGACCGCACCGACCACGGCCGGGCGCCGCCCGCGCCTGCGCGACGCCGCCCTTCTCTCCGCCACCATCCTGAGCGCCGGATTCCTGTCGCCGGCCCGTGCCGCGCAGTTCGGCGTGGTGGTCAAGCAGGTCGCCGACCCGGTCATGGGGAGCGTGCCGCTGCCCGACACCGCGCCGACGATGGGCGTGTTCTCCGGCGTGCAGAACTGGCCGATGAACGCCATCACCCTCGGCCTCCTGCCCAGCGGCAAGGTGGCGTCCTACGGCAGCCCGGGCGGCAACCCGGGCACCCAGGACGGCCGCACCTTCGACATCTGGGATCCCACGCAAGGGATCGGCGCCGGCCACATCACCCTGCCGGGGGTGCCGGGCGTCAACAGCTTCTGCGCCGCCCAGGCCTTCCGGGCCGACGGTTCGCTGCTCATCGCCGGCGGCATCTTCGACAACGGCAACGACAAGGGCAGCGTGCTGCTCAACAATACCGCCACCGGCGTCGGCGGCATCGGCGCCAAGCTCGCCAACGACCGCTACTATTCGACCATGCTGACGCTGCCCAACGGCCAGCAGCTGATCATGGGCGGCTCCTATCCCTACCAGGGCGGCTGGAACGACCCGCAGGGCAGCGTCGACAAGGGCCTGATGACCGGGATGACCCCGGAGATCTACGACGGCAACCAGTGGCGGAGCCTGTTCGGCGCCAAGAGCCGCGACGCGTTCGGCCCCGACAATGAACGCTTCTGGTATCCGCGCGCCTGGGTCGCCCCGAACGGCAAGGTCTTCGGCATCTCCTCCGAGAAGATGTGGTTCCTCGATCCGAGCAACAACGGTTCGGTGAACGTGATGACCTTCAAGGAGGCGCAGCGCAACGCGAGTTCCGCCACCGACGCGCCGAATGTCGGACCCGCCTCCACCGCCGTGATGTTCGAGGCCGGCAAGATCCTCCAGGTCGGCGGGAACGCCTACAGCAACGGCGACGGCTTCCTGTCGAGCAGCCGCGCCTCGGTGATCGACATCAACGGCGCCGCGCCGGCGGTGACCGACACCGCGCCGATGAATTTCGGCCGCGGCTGGGCCAATGCCACCGTCCTGCCCACCGGCCAAGTCGCCGTGACCGGCGGCAGCAAATGGAACGACCGCGGCGACGGCGACATCGTGCTGCAATCCGAGATCTGGGACCCGAAGACCGGCCGCTGGTCGCTCGCGGCCTCGTTGGGCGTCTATCGCGGCTACCACTCGAGCGCGATCCTGATGCAGAACGGGGCCCTGCTCATCGCCGGCGGCGGCGCGCCGGGCCCGGTCAACAACCAGAACGTCGAGGTGTTCTACCCGCCCTACCTGTTCACCACCGTCAACGGCAAGACGGCGCTCGCCCCGCGCCCGCAAATCGTCAGCCTCTCGACCGTGCAGATGCAGCACGGCCAGTCGATGCAGGTCGAGCTCACCTCCCAGAACGGCCTGTCGCAGGTCGTGCTGGTGGGCCTGAGCGCGACAACCCACAGCTTCAACTCGACCCAGCGCCGCTACCCCGCCGCCTTCACGCAAGCCGGCAACGCCGTGACCGTGCAGGCGCCGGCTTCGGCCAACGTCGCGCCTCCCGGCTATTATCAGCTCGTCGCGATCGACCAGAAGGGCGTCCCCTCCCCGGGCGTGATCATCGCCCTCGGGGCCGGCGTCGCCGCGCCGAGCCAGGTCGCGGCGCCCGGCGTGGTCACCTCCGCCGGCGGGCAGGCCGGCGGCGGCACGGGTGGCGGCACGGCCGGGGGCACGGGTGGCGGCACCGGGACCGGAACGGCCGGCGGGACGGGCGGCGTCGGCTCGGCCGTGAGCCTGCAATCGAGCAACTACACCACGAGCTACCTCACCAACGTCAACGGCACCGCGCGCCTCGTCACCCCGGCCAACGCGGGCGACAAGCAGCAGGCCACCTTCCGGATGGTCGCGGGGCTTGCCGGCTCCGGCGTGTCGTTCCAGGCGAGCACGAATGCCAGCCAGTACCTGCGCCACCAGAACTTCCAGCTCTGGCAGCAGCCCAACGACGGCCGCGACCTCTTCAAGCAGGATTCGACCTTCACCCCGCGTGCGCCGCTCGCCGGCAATTGCGGCTGCAACACCGGCACCTGCACGTCCTACGAGGCGGTCAACTGGCCGGGTTACTACCTGCGCCACGCGAACTTCACGTTCTCCATCGCCAAGCCGGATGGCGGTCCCACCTACAACCAGGACGCCTCGTTCTGCGTCGCGCCGCCGGCCGACGGCTCGGGCACCCAGCCGGCCGCGAACGGTCAGTGGACGCCGATCGGTACCGCCGCCTCCCGCGTGTCGGTCGGCGCCGACGGCACCCTCGTCACCCTCAACGCCGACACCAAGGTGCCGTGGCGCTACGTGAGCGACAACGCCTGGACGCCGCTCCCCGGAAATTTCACCGACATCGCGGTGATCAGCGCCACCAGCATCTACGGCGTCGGCACCGATACCAACATCTACCGCTACAACGGCCAGAACTGGACCCAGGTCGGCACCAACGCGAAGTCCATCGCCGCCGCCGACGGCACGATCGTCATCGCCAACGGCAACAACGACATCTGGCTCAAGCAGGCGGACGACAACACGAACGCCTGGCGACAGCTCCCCGGCAAGGCGCTCAGGGTGGCGGTGATGAACCGCAACAGCCTCTGGCACATCGGCCTCGACAACGGGGTCTATCGCGGCGACCAGGGCGGCAACTGGGCCCGCGTCGGGGGCGATGCGGCCGAGATCGCGGCCTCGCCCGACGGCAGCGTCCTGGTGACGAACACCGCCAGCAAGAAGATGTGGCGCAAGACCGGCGACGACACGGTCATGAACTGGACGCAGATCGATCCGAACTTCCAGGCCACGGCCCTGGCGGTCCCGAATGCCCAGCGGGCGATCGTCGTCGGGCTCGATCGCGTCATCTACCGCTGGTAGCGGCGGCCGGGCCCGGCGCCTCGGCGCCGGGCGCGCCTCTCCCTCACGCCCGGCGCCCCCACGCGCCGGGCGTGTCCCGTCGGTTCAGCCCTGCTCCCGCGCCCGCCGGCTCTCATAGGCTTTGAGGTGGGTGTAGGCGGTGGTCAGGTGCGGCCGGGCCCCGTCCGGATCGCCCGAGCGGCCGCGGGCCAGGAGATCGCCGACGATGTGGTCGGCCTCGATCCGGGCGCCCTTCTCGATGTCGCGCAGCATCGAGGCGGTGAAGCGGGACCCCGCCGCCGTCAGGGTACCGCGGCTCGACTCCAGAAACTTCTCCCGCGGCGCGTGGCCGGCGCCGGCCGCGATGCCGCGGCATTCCTCCAGCAAACCGAGCATCAGCTCGGCCCCGCCGGGTGCGGCGACGATGTCGCCGATCGGCGCCCGCATCAGGCAGGTGCCGCAGGCCAGCGTGGCCAGAAAAACCCATTTCTCCCACATCTCGAGCAGGATCCTGTCGCTGAGCCGGGCGGTGAAGCCCGCCCCCTCCATGACGGCGGCGACCCGGCCGATCCGCTCCGAGCGGGTTCCGTCCCGCTCGCCGAAGGTGAGGGCGTGCAGCTCGCTCATCTGCACGATCTCGCCCTCGGACGAGAGCGTCGCCGCGATGGCGCAGGAGCCGCCGAGCACCCGATCGGGCCCGAACCGCGCGTCGAGGGCGTCGAGATGCGCCATCCCGTTGAGGATCGGCAGCACCATCGTGTCCGGCCCGACCGCCGGGGCGACGTCGTCGAGGGCGCCCGCGAGGTCGTAGGCCTTGCAGCTCAGGAGCACGAGGTCGAAGGGACCCGGGATGGTGCCCGCCGTCACGGTCGCGGGCGCCGCGATGCGGACGTCCCCGAGCGGGCTCCTCACCGAGAGGCCGCCCTCGGCGAGCCGCGCCGCCCGCGCTTCGCGGACCAGGAAGGTCACGTCGCGCCCGGCTGCCGCCAGCCGCGCCCCGAAATATCCGCCGGTCGCCCCGGCCCCCACCACGAGCACCCGCATGACGCCCCCCTCCTGTCCCATGGTCAGCCCTGACCTGTTCCGGTGGAGCTTCGCATCGGCGAGGGTTTCGTCCAAGGTGCCGACTGGTCGGACTGGACAAAGGGTTGCGTCGCGTGCGGGGATTGAGGGAGCGGCTGCCGGGATCGCGGGATCTCGCCGGGATCTGGGGCCGGCGCGGGCTGTTCGTGCTCGGTGGCATCGCGGTCGGTGCGGCGGCGGTGCTGATGGCGCACCTGGCCGATGCGGCGCAATCGGCGTTCCGGGCGATACTCGGGATCTCGCCGCTGATCGCCCTCGTCCTCACCCCGCTCGGTTTCGGGCTCGCGGCCCTGCTCGCCCGCACGGTGTTCCCGAACTCCCAGGGCAGCGGCATCCCGCAGGTGATCGCCGCCCGGGACATCGACGACGCCGCCCTGCGTCATCCGCTCGTCTCCCTGCGCACCGCCTTCGGCAAGATCGTGGTGATGACCCTGGGCCTGTTCTGCGGCGCCTCGACCGGGCGCGAGGGGCCGACGGTGCAGGTCGGCGCCGCGCTCCTGGCGGCGGCCGGGCCGCTCGCGCCGGAGCGCCAGCGCGGCCTGCTCCTCGCCGGGGGCGCCGCCGGGGTGGCGGCGGCCTTCAACACGCCGCTCGCCGGCATCGTGTTCGGCATCGAGGAGCTGAGCCGCTCCTACGAGGCCAAGACCTCGAGCCTCATCCTCGGGGCGATCATCGCGGCGGGCCTGACCTCGCTCGCGCTCGTCGGCAACTACACCTATTTCGGCACCACCGCCGACACCCTGCCGCTCACGGCCTGGGCCGTGGTGCCGCTCTGCGGCGTGCTCGGCGGGCTGTCCGGCGGGCTGTTCAGCCGCATCGTCATCGCGGTGTCCTGCGGCGGCCTGCCGGGGGGGCTCGGGCGGTTCGTCTCGAGCCGGCCGGTGATCTTCGCGGTTCTGTGCGGCCTCGGCGTCGCCCTGTGCGGGCTGGCCACCGACGGGCACGTCTACGGCACCGGCTACGAGCAGGCGAAGGCGCTGCTCCACGGCACCGCCGACACCCATCCGCTGTTCGGCCCGCTGAAGTTTCTGGCCACGACCCTGTCATCGATCAGCGGCATCCCGGGCGGGCTGTTCGCCCCGTCGCTGGCGGTGGGCGCAGGCCTCGGTGCCGAGATCGCGCGCCTGTTCGCGGAGGTGCCGGTCGGGGCCGTGGTGCTGGTCGGGATGGTGGCCTACCTGACCGGCGTGCTGCAGGCGCCGATCACCTCGTTCGTCATCGTGTCGGAGATGACGGAGAACCACGGCCTGGTGATTCCGCTGATGGTCACGGCGCTCATCGCCGACGGCACCTCGAAGCTCGTCTGCAAGCACGGGCTCTACCACGCGCTTGCCGAGCCGATGGTCGCGCGCATCACCGGGCGCAAGGCGCATGCGCCGGAGGTGAGCGGGCCGGCGTGAGGGCGGGGACGGGATCACGCGACAGGCGATTCGCCGGCGACATGTCGCACGATCCCACCCGCGACCTCATCCTGAGGTGTCATACCAACGGTCGTTGGAAACGACTTTTGGTTCCGTTCTCGAATTTTCGTCAAGCCTCTGGCTTGGCATAGATAATTCGAGATGGCTCAATGGCCCGATGCGTCAGCATCTTGGGCCATTGGTATCAGTCCATCATCGATGGACCGACCTCGAAGGAGGGCTCCAGCCGTCTCGGCGATCCCTGGAGCCATCCTTCGAGGTCAGCCGATTTTCAATCGGGCGCGATCGGCGATCGCCAACACCTCAGGACGAGGGTGTGGGTGGGACAGACCATGCCGACTTCGCCGACGAGCCTTGATGACACGCGTGGCGGATCTCAGGGTCCGCGACGCGGAAGAAGGACTTCCCGCTCAGAGCGGCGGCATTCCGATCTCTGCGACGCGCGCGTTATGCTCGCGCCAGAGACGCATCATCGTGGCGAACAGGCCCGGCTTGGTCGAAACCGTGGCGGGGGAGAAGGAACGGGTCGCGGCGATCGACGACGAGGAGGCCATGGGTTCGGCTCCGAAGTGGGAGGTGGGGTGGAACTCTGTGGTTCCTGTCCCCGACCATGAGCCTCATGCTGCGTTGCAACAATCAAGAATCTCGCAGTTGCGATATGCGCTCATCGCATGCAACTGGCGCAATCCTGCTGAATTGCCCGCCGATCATGCATCATATGCCTGACTGACGGGCGTAAAGCCCCTTTTCAGAGCTCCTCACCCATCCAGCGCAGTCCGATCGACCTCGGTGGTGACGGTGCCCAGGATCCGGGCGCGGGCATGCTCCAGGGCCTCGCAGGCCTCGGTCAGGGTGCGCAGGGGCGTGCGGCCCCACTCGGTCATCAGCACCACGCCGTCGAGGAGCGGCGCCAGCGCCACGGTGGCGGCGGAGCGGCCGACCGGCGGCAGGTCGACGATCACCACGTCGTAGGCGTCGCACAGGCTGGTCAGCAGCGCCTCCATGGCCGGCGAGCCGAGCCAGTGCGGCGAGGGCAAGGCCTCGTGCGCGAGGACCAGCACGTCGCATCCATCCGTGAGCGCCGTGACGTGGCTGCGCCAGCTCTCGGAGGCCCGGGGGCCGAAGCCGCGCAGCTCCGCGGCGATCCCCTCGCCCGCGCCAGGCTCGCGCGACACCGGGTCGGCGGCATCGGCATCGATCACCAGGACGCGCGCCCCCGCGGCGGCGTAGAGCCGGGCGAGCTCGATCGCCGCGAGCGCTTTGGTGCGTCCGCAGGTGCGCCCCGCCGCCGTGAGGCCGATGCTGCGCAGAGGCGCGGCGTGGTTGGCCGAGGCGAGGGAGAGGCGGGTCCATTGCAGGCCCTCGGCGAGCCCGGCGCAGAGCCGCGCCTCGTCGGTCAGGCCGCGGCGGCGGCGCCCCTCGGGACGGGCCGGGATCCAGCCCAGGCAATCCCGCCCGGTCGCCGCCCGGACCTGGCGCCGGGAGCGGGCGCGCCCGTCGAGGAGCAGGCCCGCGACCCCGATCGCCACGAACAGGCCGGCCCCCGCCACGGCGCCGGCCGGCATGGTCAGCCGCAGGCCCGGATTGGAGCGGAACAGCGGCCGGGTCGCCGCGGTGATGACCCGGGAATCGGCGACCGGCGCGCTCTGGCGCTGCACCGCCTCGGCCAGCACCACCAGCAGGCTCTCATAGACCTTGCGCGAGGTCTCGGCGGCGGATTCGAGTTCCTCCAGCGTGCCGGGCTCGTCATCGACGGGCGCCCGCGGCACCACCTGCGTGCCGGCGCTCGCCACCGGCCCGTCGGATTCGTCGCGCCGGCCGCGGCGGATGCGGTAATTGTGGGTGGCGCGGAATTCCTGCACGGCGCGGATCGCCGTGTTCATCTGGGCCCGGAACCGGTCGACGCGCTCGTTGAGCCAGTCGGTGGCGAAGCGCGAGGCCTCGATCCGCGCCTCCATCTTCTCGCGCAGGAACTGCTCCACCACGGCGTTGACGATGTCGGCCGCCTTCTGCGGATCGCGGGCCGAGAAGGTGATGTCGAGGGCGTAGGCGAGGCCGGCGCGGCGCACGTCGAGCCGGGCCGCGAAGGTGTCGAGCAGGCGCCGTTCCGCCGCGAGGTCCTGATCGGCCTCGGCCTCGGCGCGTCCGGTCGCTCCCTTGACGGCGGCGCGCGCGTGCTCGAACAGCGCGGCCGCGCGGCCCTGGAGGGCGGCGGCCCAGGGCGGGAGCCGGAGCGTCGAGCCGGCGAATTCCGGATCGCGCGCAAGCCCGAGCCGGTCGATCACCATCCGGGCGACCTTCTCGGAGCGCAGGATCGCCACCTGGTTGGCGATCTGGCCGGTATCGATGGCGAAGCGCGCCTCGCCGCCGGGCTCGGCGAAGAGCGGCGGCATCTTGGAATCGATCACCAGCTGCGCCCGGGCGGTGTAGACCGGCGTCGCGGCGAGCGTCGTGAGGGCGCCGAGCGCCGCCCCGGCCAGGGCGCAGGCGAGGATGCGGGCGCGGCGGCGGCGCAGGAACGCGAGGATGTCGCGGACCTCGAGGCTTCGCGTCTCCGGCGGGTCGTCCCGGAGGCGCGGGGCCAGGGACGGGTCGGTCCAGATCGGGTTGTTCAGCAAGATCGCGCTCTCTTCGGCTCGACCGCGGCGGGGGATCAGGGTTCGGCGGCTCCCCCGCGGGCGCTGGTGGCCGCCGCGGGCGGACCGGGATCTCTCGATCCCGCGGATCCGCCCGTGACCCTCGAAGGTGTACGTCCGGCACGCAGCCACCCGGAACGCCGCGGAACGGCGTAGGCGCCGCCCGAGGACGCCCGGGCGGCGGAGGCGGGGTTCACCCCGAACGCGCCTCCCTCCCCCTTTCGGGGCGGGCCGCTCGCCGACGCCTCCGCCGGCTGGTGGAGGTGCCCTCGCCGATGGGAGAGAGCCGACCCGCGCCACCCGCCCCGGGCGGCCGAGGGCGGCGCGCCCCGGCGCCTCCAAAGCCGGTGCTGCGGCGCGGCGCGGCGGCAGCCTAGGCTCGTGTCCGACGCTGCCGACATCCCAGACCGGAGCCCGCCCGATGCCGATCACCGACGTGTCCCTCGACGAGGGCGCCAGCATCACGCATCCGGACCTCGTCGATCTCGCCGGCTGCCGCATCGGGGCCGGCGCCCGGGTCGGGCCGTTCGTGCAGATCCGGCCGGGCAGCCGCGTCGGCGCGCGCTGCAAGGTCTCCTCGCACAGCGTGCTCGGCCCGGCGGTCGAGCTCGGCGAGGGGGTGTTCGTCGGGCATGGCGTGGTGATCGGCGATCAGGAGACCGGTGCTTCGGGCCCGACCCGGATCGGGGCCGGGGCCTCGCTCGGCTCGCGCGCGACCGTGCTGCCCGGCCTCGCCATCGGCCGCGGCGCGATGATCGGCGCCGGCGCCGTCGTCACGGAAGACGTGCCGGATTTCGCCCTGGTGGTCGGCGTGCCCGGCCGGGTCGTCGGCGATGCCCGCGACCGGCGCGGCCTCGAACCGCACGACCCGGCCGGGCGCCTCGACGAGGTGGCGGCCGGCTGATCGCGCGAGGATGCTTCCGACTTCGGCGGAACGACCCGAGCGGCGGATTCGGGGCTCCGCTCCGCGGCTTCAGTTTGACATGGTGCATGTCGACTTCGCGAGAACCTATCCGACAGGTTGTGAGAACTTCAACAGCAGGACGATCGAGCATCCCGACCAACCAACGGGTCAGGATGGGACCGGCGTCACGCCGTTCAGCGCGATGCCGTGTCCAACCCGCAATGCAGCCTCTCCGGCAGGATTGCCCGCCACGCCTCCGCCGGCGGATCGGTGAGGCCGACGAGGACCGCCACCGCCGCCGCGCATTCCTCCGCATCCATGTCACTCAGCAGCTTTTCGATGGTGCCGGGCATGGCCAGTCCCTTCAGGGCGGCGATGCGGGCGACTTGAGCCGGCCCGAACGGGGCGGGCAGCGGGTGGTCGTCATGCGCCGTCGCGAGCATCGGAACGACCGCGTAGATCTCGTCGAGCCGCAAGGCGACCGCGACCGCGTCGAGCCGAAGGACGGCATCCGGCGCCTGGATGAGTTCGTAGCGCCAGCCCGCGTCCTCGCGGTGATAGGCCTCGATCCGGCGCTGGTCCTGGGCGACGAGGACGAAGTGGCGGAGATCGGGCAAGGCTTGGTAGGCGAGCCACTTCCGGCCGCGATCGTACCGCTCGGTCGAGGGCGACAGGACCTCCAGGATCACGGTGGCCGAGGTGACGCCCCGGGTCTCCGGATCGGGCGCGAGATCGCCGCGACACGAGACGAAGACGTCCGGGTAGAACCGCGCCGTGCCGGCGTCGAGCCGCATCGTCTCCCGGAACGACGTGCAGGGGCCGCCGGGCGCGAGGCGCTCCGCGATGAGGCCGTCGAGGCGTCGGGTCAGGGCGTGATGGGCGGTCGAGCCGCTAACCATCATGCGAAAGACATGTCCGTCGATGTATTCGAGGCGTTCTCCCTCCTCCGCCGCCTCGCAGAGGCGGTCGAAGGCGTCGAGGTCGATGAACACGTCGCGCCGCGCCGCGGGCATGTCTTGACTCCGGTGCTGTGAGGCCGGTGCGATCGTAGGCGAGGGCCATGCGGTCCGGGAAGCCCGTCCCGCGCCGGAACGACGACGGCTCAGCGCCGCCCGAACAGCCGTTCCACGTCCGACAGCTTCAACTCGACATAGGTCGGCCGGCCGTGGTTGCACTGGCCGGAGAACGGCGTCGCCTCCATCTCGCGCAGGAGCGCGTTCATCTCCTCCGGCCGCAGGCGGCGGCCGGCCCGGATCGAGCCGTGGCAGCTCATCCGCGACAGGACGGCGTCGAGGCGGCGGGCGAGCGGGTCGGCCCCGCCCTCGGTCAGCGCGTCGACCACGTCGGTGAGGAGGGAGCGCAGCGACCCGCCGGCGAGCGCCGAGGGCACCTCGCGCACCAGCACCGCGCCGTGGCCGAAGGCTTCGAGGACGAGACCGAGATCCTGCAGGGCGTCGGCCGCGTCGGCGAGCCGGTCGGCCTCGACGGGGTCGAGCTCGACCACCTCGGGGATCAGCAGGATCTGGCGGGCGATGCCCCCGCCCTCCCGCTCGCGCTTCAGCCGCTCGTAGACCAGCCGCTCATGGGCGGCGTGCTGGTCGACGATGACGATCCCGTCCCGGGTCTGGGCGACGATGTAGGTCTCGTGCAGCTGGGCCCGCGCGGCGCCGAGGGGATGCTGTTCGGCGAGGCCGGCACCCGCCTCGGGCGGCGGCAGGCGCTGGTCGGCGCTCGGCAGGGCGAGGTCGCCGGCAAACTGCGCCTGGTGCCCCTCGGCAAAGCCCGCGGGCGGTGCCTCGTAGGCGGCCTGGTCCGGCTCCCGCGCACCCCAGGGAGCCTCCCACGACACCTGGCCGAGATCGCCCGCGGCACCCTCTGACCGGCCCGAGCGAGACGGCGCCGTCTCGTCGCGGCGGGCGAACAGGCTCGCGGGCTGCTGGCGCAACGCGGCCGAGGGCATGGTAACGGAGGATATGGAAGCCGAGCCCGGCATCGGCAGCGGCGCCTGCTGCGGCCGCAGGCTCTCGAGGGTGCGGGACGCCACGGTGCCGGAGCTGCGCCCGCCCTCCCGGCGCAGGGCCTCGTGGATCGCGCTGACGATGAGCCCGCGCACCAGCCCCGGATCGCGGAAGCGCACCTCGGTCTTGGCCGGATGGACGTTGACGTCGACGAGGGCCGGATCGCAGGTGAGCGCGAGCGCCAGGACCGGATGACGGTCGGAGGCCATCACGTCGGCATAGGCGCCGCGCACCGCCGAGAGCAGCAACCGGTCGCGCACCGGCCGGCCGTTGACGACGAAGTGGACATGGGTCGCCGCCGCCCGGTGGAAGGTCGGCAGGCCGACATGGCCGTCGAGGGCGAAGGCCTCGCGCTCCAGGCTCAGCGGCGCCGAGTTCTGGCCGAATTCGGGGCCGAGCACGGCGACGAGGCGGCGCAGCCACGAGCCCGCCCCGGTCTCGGCCGGGAAGACGAGGCCCGAGGACGACGAGCCCTCGCCCGTCAGGGTGAAGCGGATCTGCGGATGCGCGACGGCGAGGCGGCGCAGGATTTCGCCCACCGCCGTCGCCTCGGCCCGGTCGGATTTCAGGAATTTCAGCCGCGCCGGGGTGGCGGCGAAGAGGTCGGTCACCTCGATCCGGGTTCCCGGCTGGGCGGCCGCCGGCCGCACCGGGCCCTTGTGGCCGGCATCGACCACGATGACGTGGCCGCTCTCCGCGCCCGGTACCCGCGAGGTGATGGCGAGACGGGCCACCGCGCCGATCGACGGCAGCGCCTCGCCGCGAAAACCCAGGGTCTCGATGCGCTCGAGGTCGCCGTCCGGCAGCTTCGAGGTGGCGTGGCGCTCGACCGCGAGGGCGAGGTCGTCGGGACCCATGCCGCCGCCATCGTCGACGACCCGGATCAGCTTGCGCCCGCCGGCCGCGATCGTCACCGCGATGCTGGCGGCGCCGGCATCGACCGCGTTCTCGACCAGTTCCTTGACCGCCGAGGCCGGCCGCTCGACCACCTCGCCGGCGGCGATGCGGTCGACGAGCACCGGGTCGAGGCGGCGGACTTCCGGCCGTCCGGGAGAGCGCGGCCGTCCGGGGGATGAAAGAGCCATGGACGGAATATAAGGGTTTGCCGGGCCCGCCAGAAGGTGCGGGCGCCCGCGTTTCCACGGGTGGATGCGAGTGATGGCGCACGAGAGCGACGACGTGATGCTTCGCCCCTGCCGGGAGGACGACCTTCCCGCCGTGACGGCGATCTACGCCCATGCGGTGACGACCGGCCGGGCCTCGTTCGAGATCGAGCCGCCGGACGAGGCCGAGATGGGCCGGCGCCGGGCGGCGCTCGTCGCGGGCGGCTACCCCTATCTCGTCGCCGAGCGGGCGGGGATGGTCGTCGCCTACGCCTATGCCGGGCCCTACCGGACCCGGGCGGCCTATCGCGGCACGGTCGAGACCTCCGTCTACGTCCGGCCCGACCAGGCCGGCCGGGGCCTCGGCCGGCGCCTGCTGGCGCGGCTCATCGACGAGGCGACGGCCGCGGATTTTCGCCAGATGGTGGCGGTGATCGGGGATTCGCAAAACGCCGCCTCGATCGCGCTCCATGCCGGCCTCGGCTTCCGGCACGTCGGGGTTCTCGACGCCGTCGGCTGGAAGCACGGCACCTGGCTCGACACCGTGCTGATGCAGCGCGCCCTCGGGCCCGGCGACCGGACGCCTCCGGGGCGATGACACGGTTCGTCTCCACAACCGTCCCGTTTCCCCGGGACAAGGCCGGTCCCGGGTCAGTTACGGGGACTTAACCCTGCCCGTTGTACCGCTCTTAACCATGATGGCCCGCCGGACTGGACGGGCCCGGCGGAGCGGAGCGGCAGGCCCGTGGCGGACGAGCGGCGAACACGCGGACGGGCCGGCCCCGGCCTTCCGGTCCTGGTGCTGGCGGTCTCCCTCGCCGCCGCGGGGCCGGTCCGGGCCCAGGTCGCGGCGCCGGGCCTGGACCAGGGATTCGGGCAAGGTCCGGGCCAGGCGACCGATCCGAACCTGCCCGGCCCGCTTCCGGGCGGCCGGGATCCCGCGACCTTCGCCCTGCGCAATACCAACCCGGCCCTTCCCGGCGCCCTGTCCCGCGGCGTCGGTCGCCCCGGCGGGGCGTCCCGTTTCGTCGCCCGGCCGCGCACCCCGCCGCAGCGGCGGACGCGCCCGCCCACCACCGCCATCACCCGCCAGGCGACCCAAGCGGCCACCGCCGACGATGGGCGCCTGCGCCCGATCGTTCAGCTCCCGGTCTCGGGCGTGCCGGATCTCACCACGGGCGCGCCGCTCCTGCGCCGGCGTACGATCGACCCGCTCGATCCCTACGGCCCCCTCGGCATCCGGCTCGGCGGGCTGACCCTGTTCCCGGCGCTGCAGCAGAGCGTCGGCTACGATTCGAACCCCGACCGCTCGATCTATCGCCGCGGCTCGATGGCGCTGCTGAGCCAGGGCGAGCTGCGGGTCGCGAGCGACTGGTCGTCCCACGCGCTCACCGGCGCGATGCGCTTCGGCTACTTCCTGTACCCCGACAACCCCAACGCCGACCGGCCGGACGGCGACGGCGCGATGCGGCTGCGCCTCGACGTCACGCGCGATACCAAGGTCGACATCGAGGGCCGCTACGCCATCTCGACCCAGCGTGCCGGCAGCCCGGACCTCGCCGCCCAGGTCCGCGACCGGCCTCTCGTCGCCGCCTATGGCGGCACGGTCGGGGTGACGCAGAACTTCAACCGGCTCCAAGTGACGGTGGCGGGCCTGGTCGACCGCCAGACCTTCGAGAACGCGCAGCTCTCCGACGGCACGCTCCTGCGCCAGGACGACCGCAACGCCAACCAGTTCGGCCTGCGCCTGCGCACCGGCTACGAGATCCGCCCCGGCTTCACCCCCTTCGTCGACACCCTGGTCGACACGCGGGTCCACGACTTCGCGGTCGACCAGTCCGGCCTGCGCCGCGATTCCAACGGCGTCACCGTGCGCGCCGGATCGAGCTTCGAGATCAGCCGGCTCCTCGTCGGCGAGGTATCGGGCGGCTACCTGTCGCGCCACTACGCCGACAGCCGCCTGCGCGACGTCACCGGCCCGGTGATCGACGGCTCGGTCACCTGGGCGGCGACCGCGCTGACCTCGCTCCGGATCGGCGCGGCGACCAGCGTGAGCGAGACCATCGTGCCCGGCGCGAGCGGCATCCTCACCCGCACCGCCGTCGCGGAACTCACCCACGACCTGCGCCGCAACCTGCGCCTGACCTTCACCGGCACGCTGATCAACAACGACTACCAGGGCACCAGCATCCGCGAGCAGGGCTACAGCGCCGGCATCAAGCTCGATTACCGCCTCAACCGCTGGCTCGGCGTCCGGGCGAGCTACGCTCGCGAGATGCTGCGCAGCACCGCGATCGGGTCGAGCTATCACTCGGACACGTATCTGGTCGGGGTGCGGGTCAATCCATGACTATGAGGCGGGACCGATCTAATTCGGCCCCGCCTAAAATCCGCCTGCAACTAAGATAAAAAATTTATTCATTAATTTGTTTTATATTTAAGTCATTTTGGAAGCTCGCGATTAAGCGCAATGATTTCCTGGAGACCGAAAATCGCGACACCATCACCCGTATGCACCTTTATGACAGGGAGCTTGCCCGCGGTACTTTTTGCCTCCCGTTCGCGAAGGGCTTCATCGACGGCCGAACGCAGGTTTAGATGATTTGTCGATCTATCGATCCCAAGAGGCACCGTACAAGACGCCTCAAATGATTGCCCAGAAGTTGGCGCAAAGCCGAATGGCGCCCACATCAGGACGATATTGAAATTTCCGCGTTCTGATGTCATATCTTGATTGCCCCCACATGGTGCTGCGAAGCGCTATCTTTATCTAAAATTTAAAAAGCCGATTTGTTCCAAAAGATGTCGTTAAGTCAACTACTAGACCGTTGGGCGAACGCCCCTGCGACACGCACGCCGCGCAACCCGGACCGCCCTCCCCCGGTTTCATGCCATCGAAACCCCGGTCGTCGAGGGAGGGCATGTCCGCGCGATGACGAGAGCCTTCCGGCCCGAGCGCATCTTCCTGGTCACCAGCCTGGTGCTCACCATCGCGGCGGCGGTGGCCATGTACCTGTTGCAGGCGACGACCCTCACCATCGCGGTGGCGCCGCGGGACGGCACCGAGCCGGCGCTGATCCGCGCCTATGCCGACGCCCTGACGAGCACCCACAAGGGGGTGCGCCTGAAGATCCTGCCCTTCGACGACGTGCGCGAGAGCGCCAAGGCCCTGGAGCAAGGAAAGGCCGACCTCGCGGTGGTGCGGCCCGACGTCGATCTGCCGTCGAACGGCCTGACGCTCGCGATCCTGCGCGACCAGGCGATGCTGATCGCCTCGCCGGCGCCGTCGGGCATCACGACCTTCCCGGGGCTGGCCCGCAAGCGCCTCGGCATCGTGGCCCATCGCGACGCCGATCTGTGGCTGCTGAAGAGCCTGATGGGCTATTACGGCCTCACCCTCCAGGAGGGCGGCAGCGGGCCGATCGCCGCCGGCCAGGTGCGGCTGGTGCCGCTCGCGGAGGAGGACCTGGCCGCAGCCTTCGCGCAAAGGCGCATCGACGCCGTCGTGGCGGTGATCGCGCCCGCCGCCCCGATGGCGCTCCGCCTCGTCGGCACGGTCCAGGCGGCGAGCCGGACCCGCAAGGTCGATTTCGTCGGGGTCGAGGACGGGCCGGCGATCATCGAGCGCCTGCCCCGGCTCCAGGCGGTGACGGTGCCGGCCGGGCTGTTCGGCGGCAGCCCGAAGGTGCCCGAGGACGAGGTGAAGACCGTCGGCGCCTCGTACCGGCTGATGGCCAAGGCCTCGATGAGCCGGACCGTGGCGGCGGACGTGACCCAGCACCTGTTCGAACTGCGCTCGCGGCTCTCCGACGCGACGCCGGCCGCCGATTACGTGGCCGCGCCTGCCTACGAGACCACCGCCGAGGCGACGAGCGCGCGGCTGCCGATCCATCCCGGCGCGATCGACTATTACGAGCGCGAGCAGCAGGGCTTCATCGAGCGCTACGGCGACTGGGTCTACCTGCTGGCGGTGCTCGGCGGCGGCTTCGGCTCGGCCCTCGCCTGGCTGCGCCAGCGCCTGCGCCGCCTGCGGCGCGAGCGCATCGACGTGGTGATGGACCGGCTGCTCGAGATCCTGGCCGAGGCGCGCCGGGCGGATGCCGCCGGCCTCGACGCGCTCACCGGCGAGGTCGATACCCTGGCGGCGGATGTCGTGCGCTACACCCGCGAGCGCGAGACCGACACCCGCACCATGGCGGCGGTGATGATCGCGATCGAGACCGCGCGCTCCACCATCGCCGATTGCCGCCGGATGGCCGGAGAGGCGGTGCCGCCGCGGCCCGCCTTCCGGCTCAGCGCCGCCGAATAGTGGCTTACCGCACCATCGCCAGCGGCGCACCCGACTTCGACAGGGCGCCGTCCATGGCGCCCCCGGCCGGGCGCAGGCGTGCCGCGACGGTGCCGCCGGGCTGGTAGAGATAGACCTCGCCGTCGCGGTAGTCCCAGGCGGTGACCTTGGCGAGGTCCTTGTTGGCGCAGCCCGCGGACGAGGCCTTGTAGAGGTCGAGGGCCGGGGTGCTCGCCAGGGTGACGCGGCAGCTCGCGCCGGTCGCGTCCTTGGCGGTCCAGCCGCCGACGACCGCCGAGCGTCCGCCGGTCGACACCACGGGAGCCGGCGGCGGGGCGATCGCGGCCTGCTGCTGCACCGGCGGCGGAGGCGCCGGCTCCGCCATGATCGGGCCGGACGGGTTGGCGACGGCCGGAGCCGCGGAGGCACCCGGGGGCGGCGCCAGGGGCGCCGAGGTCACCGGGCCGGAGGACAGGCCGGGGCCGAGATCCGGCTCCTCGGGCGGCAGCGGCCGGGCCGGGCGGGAGACGGGCCGCGCCGCGGCGTTGAGCCCGGTATCGAACCGCGACGAGGAGCAGGCGCCGGCGCTCGCGGCGAGGGCCAAGGCGGCGACGGTGCAGAGGATCTGACGCGGCATCGAGGGGTCCTGAAAGGGCCTTTGGGCGGATGTCGAGGATCGTTGGTCCCCGGGAAATACGATCCCGCCAAGGCGCGTGCAGGGGTTTCCCCAACGACAAAGGCGCCTGAAGGCGCCTTTTCGAGGGGGTGTGGCCGACAGGACCCAGTCGGCCACCCCGACAAGGTTTTTCGAGGCGAATCAGACCTCGCGGGCCACCATCATCTTCTTGATCTCGGCGATGGCCTTGGCCGGGTTCAGGCCCTTCGGGCAGGTATTGGCGCAGTTCATGATGGTGTGGCAGCGGTAGAGCCGGAACGGGTCGTGCAGCCCGTCGAGGCGCTCGCCGGTATTCTCGTCGCGGCTGTCGATCAGCCAGCGATAGGCCTGGAGCAGGGCCGCCGGGCCGAGGAAGCGGTCGCCGTTCCACCAGTAGCTCGGGCACGAGGTGGTGCAGCAGGCGCACAGGATGCACTCGTAGAGCCCGTCGAGCCGCGCGCGGTCCTCAGGCGTTTGGCGCCACTCCTTCTCGGGCGAGGGCGTCTCGGTCTGCAGCCACGGCTCGATCGCCGCGTGCTGGGCGAAGAACGAGGTCAGGTCCGGCACCAAATCCTTCAGCACCGGCATGTGCGGCAGCGGATAGATCTTGACTTGGGTAGACTTGCAGTCGTCGATGCCGAGCGTGCAGGCCAGCGTGTTCTGCCCCATGATGTTCATGGCGCAGGAGCCGCAGATGCCCTCGCGGCACGAGCGCCGGAAGGTCAGGGTCGGGTCGACCTTGTTCTTGATCCACAGGAGCGCGTCGAGGACCATCGGGCCGCAATCGTCGCGATCGACGTAGTAGGTGTCGATCCGCGGATTGGCGCCGTCATCCTCGTTCCAGCGGTAGATCCGGAACTCCTGGAGATTCTTGGCGCCGGCCGGCTTCGGCCAGGTCTTGCCCTCGGTGTACTGGGAGCCTTTGGGGAGGTTGAACTGGGCCATCTGTCTATGCCTGATCGGTGCGGTCGAGCCCGAGGGGACGCAGTCGCACCCGTCCGGTCTCGATGGTGAGGAGGGCTCCGGAGTGCAGGTCCGCCCGCGCCCCGTCGATCGCGCGGGCGACGAGGGGGCCGACGCGCCCGGGCAGCGTGGATCCCGTGCGGAGCTGGATGACGCTCGGCGCGGTCGCGTCCGACCGCGCCAGGGCGATCCCGAAATCGAGATCGGCCGTCATGACGGCGCGACCGGAGGCTCGCGCCCAATCGATGATGTCGGTGTCGGGCGCGTCCTCCGCACCGACCTCCGACCAGTGGACCGCGTCGTGTCCAAGGCCCTGGAGGTAGGAGACCCAGTCGGGCGTGAGGTTCATGTCGACCACGATCCTCACGCCGCCGGCTCGAGAGCGATCTCGCGCTCCTGCGCCATCCAGGCCGCGTAGCGGAGGGCCTCGAGCACGTCCTCGCGCTCGAGATAGGGATAGGCCGCCAGCAACTCGTCGATGCCGACGCCCTCACCGAGATTTCCGAGGATCATCGCGACCGTCACCCGCTTGCCGCGGATGCAGGCTTTCCCGGCCATGACGGCCGGATCGCGGGTGATCCGGGGGAACTCGGTCATCGATCCCTCCAAGCCGGCCGTCGCGTCGGCCTCAGTACACGCGGGCCTTCGGCTCGATATACGCGATGTCGTTCGACATCGTGTAGGTGTGGACCGGCCGGTAATCGATCGCGACCTTGCGGGCGTCGGGGTCGAGCCAGGCGAGCGTGTGCTTCATCCACTGCTTGTCGTCGCGATCCGGGAAGTCCTCGCGGGCATGCGCGCCGCGCGACTCGGTCCGGTTGGCGGCCGATTCCATGGTGACGACGGCCTGGCCGATCAGGTTGTCGTATTCCAGGGTCTCGAGCAGGTCTGTGTTCCAGACCAGCGAGCGGTCGGTCACCTTCACGTCGTCGGTGCCGGCCCAGACCTTGTTGATCAGGCCCCTGCCCTCCTCCAGCACCTCGCCGGTGCGGAACACGGCGCAGTTGTTCTGCATCGTCTTCTGCATCTCGAGGCGCAGCTCCGCCGTCGGCGTGCCGCCATTGGCGTAGCGGAAGCGGTCGAGGCGGCCGAGCGCCTTGTCGGCGGAATCCTTCGGCAGTTCCGGCAGGCGGCCGCCCTTCTCCACCGTCTCGGCGCAGCGCAGGCCCGCGGCGCGCCCGAACACCACGAGGTCGATGAGCGAGTTCGAGCCCAGGCGGTTGGCGCCGTGGACCGAGACGCAGGCCGCCTCGCCGATCGCCATCAGGCCCGGCACCACGTGGTCCGGGTTGCCGTTCTTGAGGGTGAGCACCTCGCCGTGGAAGTTCGTCGGGATGCCGCCCATGTTGTAGTGGACGGTCGGGATGACCGGGATCGGCTCCTTGGTCACGTCGACGCCGGCGAAGATCTTCGCGCTCTCCGAGATGCCGGGCAGGCGCTCGTGCAGGATCTTCGGGTCGAGGTGGTCGAGGTGAAGGAAGATGTGGTCCTTGTTCTTGCCGACACCGCGGCCGGCGCGGATCTCCATGGTCATGGAGCGGGAGACCACGTCGCGGGAGGCGAGGTCCTTGGCCGAGGGGGCGTAGCGCTCCATGAAGCGCTCACCCTCGGAGTTGGTCAGGTAGCCGCCCTCGCCGCGCGAGCCCTCGGTGATGAGGCAGCCGGCGCCGTAGATGCCGGTCGGGTGGAACTGGACGAACTCCATGTCCTCGAGCGCCAGGCCCGCCCGCAGCACCATGGCGTTGCCGTCGCCGGTGCAGGTATGGGCCGAGGTCGCCGAGAAATAGGCCCGGCCGTAGCCGCCGGTGGCGAGCACCGTCGTGGCGGCCCGGAAGCGGTGGATCTCGCCGGTCGCCTGGTCGATGGCGATGACGCCGCGGCAGCGGCCCTCCTCGTCCATGATCAGGTCAAGGGCGAAATACTCGATGAAGAAGTTGGTCTGCGCCTTCACGGCCTGGCCGTAGAGGGTGTGCAGCATGGCGTGGCCGGTGCGGTCGGCCGCCGCGCAGGTGCGCTGGGCGGTGCCCTTGCCGTAATCGGTGGTCATGCCGCCGAACGGGCGCTGGTAGATCTTGCCCTCGGCGGTGCGCGAGAACGGCACGCCCCAATGCTCGAGCTCGTAGACCGCGGCCGGCGCGTTGCGCACCAGGTACTCGATCGCGTCCTGGTCGCCGAGCCAGTCCGACCCCTTCACGGTGTCGTACATGTGCCAGCGCCAGTCGTCCGGGCCCATGTTGCCGAGCGAGGCCGAGATGCCGCCCTGCGCCGCCACGGTGTGCGAGCGGGTCGGGAACACCTTGGTGATGCAGGCGGTGCGCAGGCCGGCCTGCGAGCAGCCGACGGTGGCCCGCAGGCCGGCGCCGCCGGCGCCGACGATCACGACGTCGAAGGTGTGGTCGATGATGGTGTACGCCTTGCCGTTCTGGGCCGGCGCGGCGGAAGCGGTGGAGGCCATGGGCGAGGTTCCCGTTCTGGCGTGACGCAGTCTGTCGTTACACGAGGACCCGCAGGCTCACGCGCACGATGGCGTAGAGGCAGGCGACCGCGACGACGACGCAGTAGAAGTTGTTGGCGATGACCGCGGCGATGCGCAGGCCCTTGTCGTGGACATAGTCCTCGATGACGATCTGCAAGCCCATCCGCATGTGGTTGGTGACCGACAGGACGCCAAGGATGAGCAGGATCGCCACCAGCGGGTGCGACACCAGGGCGACCGCCGCCGGATAGGGCCGGCCGGCCATCAGGGCAACGATCACCACGAAGGCGAGGACGAGGGGCACGTTCGCGACCGCGGTGACGCGGTGCATCCACCATTCGCGGGTGCCGTGATGCGCCGCACCGAGGCCGCTGATGCGGGCGCGGGCGGTGCGGATCGAGGGACGGGGATCGGCCATCTGTCGTCGTCCTTCTCAGCGCGCCACGAGGGCGACGAGCCAGATCAGCACCGTCAGGGCGGTCGAGCCGATCAGGGTGAAGCGGGCCATCGCGATGCGGGTGCCGGGCTCCATGCCGTGGCCGAAATCCCAGACCAGGTGGCGGATGCCGCCGAGCATGTGGTGCAGCAGGATCCAGGTATAGACGAACAGGATCAGCCGCCCGAGGATCGAGCCGAAGAACCACGCCACCGGGCCGTAGGCGCCGGAGCCGGCCGCCAGCGCCACGAGCCAGAGCGCCAGCAGGGCCGTTCCGCCGTAGAGCGCGACGCCGGTGATGCGGTGGGCCACCGACATCGCCATGGTCCAGGTCCAGCGGTAGATCTGGAGATGGGGCGAGAGCGGTCGAACGACCGGCCTGCCGGCGGGGTTGGTGGGCCTTGCGGTGTCCGCCATGGTGATCCTCGGAAAGTCTCAGGTCTGTACCGGCTCTAAACTGGGTGCCTACCGGCTCCGTCCCGCCAGCGCAACGTGGCCGTCGGTCCAGGCCGGTGACAGACGCGTCGGTCTGTCTCCCTGGAACGCGTCCAATTCGCAATGCGGCTCTCGTTGACCCAGCCTTCGCCGATCGCGAAGGCTGTGGAGGCCCCTGGTCATCGCAGCCCCGCCCGATCTACCTTCGCGGCCGGCGAAACGATCGGCCGGCACCGGGCCTTCGCCCGAGGGAGGGAGCCGCCGCCATGCATTTCGATCTCGTCGATCTGAGCCTGTTTCGCCACGTGGTCGAGGCGGGCTCGATCACCCATGGCGCCGCCCGCGCCAACCTGGCGCTCGCCGCGGCGAGCCACCGCATCCGCAGCATGGAGGCCTCGCTCGGTGCCGCCCTCCTCACCCGGGCGCGGCTCGGCGTCACCCCGACGCCGGCCGGGCGCACCCTCCTGGCCCATGCCCGCCAGATCCTCGGCAATGTCGAGCGGCTGCAAGGCGATCTCGGCGCCTTCGCGGGCGGGGCGGCGGGCCAGATCCGGGTCCTGTCCAACACCAACGCCCTGACCGAATTCCTGCCGGAAGTCCTCTCGGCCTATCTCACCCTGCATCCGGGGGTGAGCGTCGACATCGAGGAGCGGCTGTCCGACGAGATCGTCGGGCTCGTCGCCGAGGGCGCGGCGGATCTCGGCCTCGTCGCCGGCACGGTCGAGACCGGCAGCCTCGAGACCCATCCGTTCCGCCGCGACCGCTTCGTGCTGGTGGTGGCGCGGGACCATCCGCTGGCCGAGCGGGAATCCCTCCCCTTCGCCGAGGTGCTGGGCCACGACCTCGTCGGGCTCGACCGGGCGAGCGCGCTCACCCGCTTCCTCGCGGCCAAGGCCGGGCGCAGCGGCCAGCCCCTGCGCCTGCGGGTGCAGCTGCGCGGCTTCGATGCGGTCTGCCGCCTGGTAGAGTGCCGGGTCGGCCTCGGCATCGTCCCGGAGACGACGGCGCGCCGGGCCGCCCGCACGATGGCGATCGCCATCGTGGCCCTGGAGGATCCGTGGGCGGTGCGCGACCTGACGATCTGCCTGCGCGACCTCGCCGCCCTGCCCCCCTTCGCCCAGGATTTCGTCGCCCACCTGCGGGCGCCGCAAGGGTGAGGGCGCGGAACCGGTGCCGACCTCGAGCGAGGCTCGCGGCGCGTGGAGCAAGGCTCGCGGCGCGTGGAGCAAGGCTCGCGGCGCGTCGCGTAAGGCTGACGGTGGTGCCTTCAGGCCCTGCACACCCGGCCCGTCCTCGGGTAAGAAAGTCGTCATCACGGACCGAATGAACGAGGCGGACGACCCCATCCCATGCAGGACACCGATCGCCCGCACGAGCCCGCCGCCCTGGTCGATGCCGAGGCGCATTCCGCCGGCTTCCGGCAGGTGCGCGAGGCGCGCCGGCTCGAACTGGTGGAGGATTACGTCGAGCTGATCGCCGACCTGATCGGCGATGGCGGCGAGGCGCGCCAGGTCGACATCGCGGCCCGCCTCGGCGTGGCGCAGCCGACGGTGGCCAAGATGCTCAAGCGCCTGGCCGAGGACGGCCTGGTGCAGCAGCGGCCCTACCGGGGCGTGTTCCTCACCGAGGCCGGCCGGGCGCTCGCCGCGGAGGCGCGGGAACGCCACCGCATCGTCGAATCGTTCCTGCTGGCGCTCGGCGTCAGCCCGGACGTGGCGCGGTGCGACGCCGAGGGCATCGAGCACCATGTCAGCGGCGAGACGCTGGAGGCGTTCCGCCGCTTCACCGCCGCCAGGACCGCCGCCTGAGCGGCGGCGGGACGGCGATCCGGGTCAAGCCGCCCGGACGCCCTTGAGGAAGGCGTCGGTCTGCGCGCTCAGCTCGCGGGAGCGGTCCGACACGCCCGCCGAGGCGGCGATCACCCGGGCGGCGGTCTGTCCGGTCTCCTGCGCCGAGGCCGAGACGCCGGCGGTCCCGCTCATCACCTCGCCGGCGCCGTCGGCGGCCTGCGCGACGTTGCGGACGATCTCCTGGGTCGCGGCGTTCTGCTCCTCGACCGCGGCGGCGATCGCCGTCGTAACGGTGCTGATCTCGCGAATCCGCGCGCCGAAGCCGCCGATCGCCGACACCGCCTGCGCGGTCGAATCCTGGATCCGGGCGATCTGCGAGGAGATCTCCTCGGTCGCCTTGGCGGTCTGGTTGGCCAGTTCCT
The DNA here is from genome assembly GCF_016804325.1 of Methylobacterium aquaticum. Lineage (NCBI taxonomy): Bacteria > Pseudomonadati > Pseudomonadota > Alphaproteobacteria > Hyphomicrobiales > Methylobacteriaceae > Methylobacterium > Methylobacterium aquaticum. The sequence continues at coordinate 85,200 of NZ_CP043627.1, read as the reverse complement.
TGACCTCGGCCGCGACGACCGCGAAGCCGCGTCCCGCCTCGCCGGCCCGCGCCGCCTCGATGGTGGCGTTCAAGGCCAGCAGGTTGGTCTGGCCGGCGATGGAGGAGATCAGGCTGACCACGTCGCCGATCTTGCTCACCGCACCGCTTAGCTCCTGCACCAGACGGGCGGTCCCGTCGGCCTCGACCACCGCCGCCTCGGCGAGCGCCGCCGAGCCCTGGACCTGGCGGCCGATCTCGGTGACCGAGCTGCCCAGCTCCTCGGAGGCCGCCGCGACCGTGCCGATGTTGGTCGAGGTCTGCGTGGCGGCGCTCGCCACCGCATTCGAGCGGGCGCTGGTCTGGTCGGCGGTGCCGGCCATGGCGGCGGCCGCCGCCTGCATCTCGGCAGCGGCCTTCGACAGGGTCTCGAACAGGGTCCGGGACTCCTGCGCGAAGTCGGCGACCATCGCGTCGATGCGCTTGGCCCGCGCCTCGTCGTTGGCCTTGGCCTCCATTTCGGGCTGGATGTCGACGATCGAACCGCAGATCCGCAGCGGCATGCCGCTCGCGTCGTAAGCCGCGCCGCCCGTGGCCCGTATCCAGCGCGGCGTCCCGTCCGGCATCACGATCCGGTACTTGACGTCGTAGGCGCCCTGGTTCTTCACGTCTTTGATCGCGGCGGCGAACGCGGTCATGATGTAATCGAGATCGGCGGGATAGATCCGGCTCGACCACGCCTCCAGCGTGTTCGGAAACTCCTCGATCGTCTTGCATCCGAACACGCGCCGCATTTCCGGCGTCCAGGTCACCCGGGTCTTCGGATGGGTGAGATCGCCCTTGAACGGGATCACCTCCCACAGGCCGACGCCGGCCCGCGTCGCGAGCAGTTCGAGAAATCCGTCTTTGCGAGAGAACCGCGTCAGCATGTGATCGTCGTCCGGTCGTTCCTGCAAGGACGATACGATCGACCGGTGAATGATACGTTACGTTAGGAAAACGATCTATTCTCGAAGACCGGAGCCCACCTGCGTGGAACCGGGGTTTCCGGCGCCGCCGAAGCGGCGCCGGCCCGTCCCTCAGCGCGGCATCAGCGCCCAGTAATCGAGGTCGAGGATCACCGACGGGTCGGTGCTCTCGCCGGCCTTGTCCGGATGGGCGGTGCAGGGCTGGTTCTTGGTCGCGATCGTGCGCAGGCGCAGGGCGCCGACATCGCTGCGGCCCGGCAGGTCGGCCACCGCCAGCACCTCGCTCCAGGCATAGACCGTGTCGCCGGCAAACAGCGGCGCGACGTGGCGCCCGGCATTGATGCCCGCGATCGAGAAGGCGTTGCCCAGCCCGTTGAAGCTCAAGGCCCGGGCGAGCGAGATGACGTGGCCGCCATAGATCAGCCGCTTGCCGAAGCGGGTATCCTTGGCCGCGTAGCCGTCGAAATGGACCTTGGCGGTGTTCTGGAACAGCCGGGTGGCGATCTGGTGCTCGGCCTCCTCGACGGTCATGCCGTCGACGTGGTCGATGCGCTCGCCGACCTGGTAGTCGCCGAGGCGATGCGGGCTGCCGGCGAGACCGAGATCGTAGGCCTGCGCGTTCAGGGGCGGCAGGGCGGCGGCCAGGTCCTCCGGCGCCACCGCCTTGGCGAGGCTCGGCACCGCCTCCTCGGCGATTCTAGCCTCGGGTTCGCGCTTGCGCACCAACACCCAGCGGCAATAGCTCAGCACCGCCTCGCCATGGGCATCGTAGCCGGTGGAACGGACATAGACCACGCCGGTCTGGCGGTTCGAGCTCTCCTTGAGGCCGATCACCTCCGAGACCGAATTCAGGGTCTCGCCGGGATAGACCGGGCGCAGGAAGCGGCCTTCCGCGTAGCCGAGATTGGCGACCGCGTTGAGCGAGATGTCCGGCACCGTCTTGCCGAACACGACGTGGAACACCAGCAGGTCGTCGAGGGGGGCCCGAGCGTAGCCGAAGGCCGCCGCGAAGGCGTCGGAGGATTGCACCGCGAAGCGTGGGCCGTAGAGCGCGGTGTAGAGCGCCACGTCGCCGGTGGTGACCGTGCGCGGCGTGGCGTGGCGGATGGTCTCCCCGAGGCGGAAATCCTCGAAGAAACGGCCCGGATTGGTCTTCATCGTCGCCCCTCGTGCGAGCGCTGCGGCGCTCGTGCGAGAGCCTGCCGGATGCGGTGACGCGCCCGGCAGGCTCTGGATGGTATCGGGCCGGCAGAACGGCCGGCCGCCTGCCGGCGATTTGAGGGGTAGTGCCGTCCGACGGTCAAGCCCCGCTCTTGGATGGAGCATAGAGCAGGCCGTCGAGCCGCGCCGCCAGCGCCGGACCGTCGCCGGCGATGCGAAACAGCTTGATCCGGGCGGTGGCCCCGGTGGTGAGTGCAACCGCCGAGGCCGGGAGGCCGAGGGCGCGCCGCAGCACGTCCCGGATCGCCGCGTTGGCGGCACCGTCCTTCGGCGCCGCCCGGACCCGGACCTTCAGCACGGCGGCGCCGTCGTCCCGGATCTCGACGCCGTCGAGGGCGTCGCGTCCGCCGCGCGGGGTGGCCCGCACGCGGACCTCGAGCCCCTGGGGCGTGACCCGCCAGGGCGGGCTCCTCATCGCGGGCCCATCATGGCGGGCGCTACGCCAAGTCTCTACGCCATGCCGGCGAAGAGCTCGAACATCAGGTTGCGCAGGAAGAACAGGCCGAGGACCAGGATGATCGGCGAGATGTCGATGCCGCCGAGGTTGGGCAGGATGCGCCGGATCGGCCGCAGGGCCGGCTCGGTCACCCGGAACAGGAACTCCCCGATCTGCGAGACGATCGGGTTGCGCACGTTGACCACGTTGAAGGCCACCAGCCAGCTCAGGACGGCGCTGGCGATGAGCAGGTACACGTAGAGCGTGATGATGTTGTCGATGAGCCAGAGGATCGAGCGCATGCGTGGTCCGTGCGAGCCCCGGGGCACCCCGCGCGCGATTGCGGCGCGGCGGGCCCACCAAGGGAATTGACAGGCTGAGAAGGGCCGGCCTACAAGGCACCCGCCTCGGACGGGGCTGTAGCTCAGATGGGAGAGCGCCGCAATCGCACTGCGGAGGTCAGGGGTTCGAATCCCCTCAGCTCCACCAGGCCTGCCCAGCGTGCTTAACGCAGGGTTGGCAGGGTGGCGGAGGCAGGTGGTGACGGAGCCACTTGGGTAGTGACATCGCCTCGGCGATATGACATATGCCCGCTTACGGCGGGGCTGTAGCTCAGATGGGAGAGCGCCGCAATCGCACTGCGGAGGTCAGGGGTTCGAATCCCCTCAGCTCCACCAAACTTCCGTTTGGTTGGATCCTGTAATGAATGGATGAGACCGGGGATCGGCTTCGAGCTGCTGCCCGGTTTTGCCATGTCTGGTGTTGAGATTCCGCCGGGGCTGGCGCTTGTTTCCGACGAGATGCGGGACGCCCCGCCGCCCAGACCGGAAACGACTCGAGCCCGCCAGCCGATGCCTCGAGCGGGGAACCGGTCGGGCAGGTGGCGGGGCGGTCCGGTGAGTTGAAGTCGCGCGCCTCCCCTCTCCCGGGTGGGAGAGGGGATCCCGAGCTTGCCGCCGAAGGGATCTTTCCCGGACAGCTGGGTGGCCGAGGAGAGCGGCGACGGCCGGGCCCGTTACCGCCCGCGGTTCTTGCGCTGCTGGCCGAGGCCCGAGCTCTTGGCGAGCTCCGAGCGCTGGGCGGCGTAGGTCGCGGCGACCATCGGATAGTCGTGCGGAAGACCCCACTTCTGGCGGTACTGCTCGGGCGAGAGACCCCGGGTGGTCAGGTGCCGCTTGAGCGACTTGTACGGCTTACCGTCCTCCAGGCTGATGATGTAGTCGGCCGTGACGGTCTTGCGGATCGGGACGGGCGGCGTGGGCTTCTCGGGCTCGGGGGCCGGCGGCGCGGCGACGCGTTCCAGGGAGGCGTGTACGGCGGCGATCAGGCTGCCGAGCTCCCCAACCGGCACCGAGTTCTTCGACACGTAGGCCGACACGATATCGGCCGTGAGCATGACGAGGTCGCCCGGCTCCTGATCGTGAGTATCCACGTCTGACATCATAGGGTTTCCGCTTCGAGAGTGTGGTGGACGGCGGCCTTGCAGCGAGCTGGTCCGGCACCGTGCCGCCATTCGGTGTTCTTGAGGGCCATCCGCGACCCAAGTCCGTCGGCGCGAGCGACCGGCCCCTCAGACTTGGTGGCAAGTCTCATGCCCGCCCGCAAGCTGGTAACAGCAACGCATCGATAAAATCAGGTAGTTTCTGTGGATTTCATGGCGACACAATCAACCGCAATATACCTAAGGTTGCAACTTTCGCACTCTCGTTGCCGATAATTGCATAAAACTCTATCGAGAACCGGTGTCTGAGCAAGGCGCCGCGAGGAGGAATATTGACATCCCCGGAAGCCGCCGGCTGTCGGGGACGCGTCGCGGGGGCGCGATCAGGCCACCCGGTCCGGCTGGCGCGCGGCGGCGTCGTGGCGGGACTGGATCTCGATGAAGACGCGCCGGACCTTGGGGCTCAGGGCCTTCATCCGCCGCTCCAGCTGCCCGACCATCCGCTCGACCTCGCCGCCGCTGAGCCGGTCGTCGATGTCGAGGCTGACATTGACCAGGACGTCGGCGGGACCGAGATGCTGGGTCAGCACCTCGTTGACGTACTCCACCCCCGGCTCGGACCGGACGATCTCGTGCAGGCCGGCGACCAGTTCGGGCTCCGCCGCCTCGCCGACGAGCAGGCCGTGGGTCTCGATCATCAGGAAGATCGCCATGCCGATCAGGATGAGCCCGATGACGATCGAGGCGATGCCGTCGAAGGCGGGCTGCTTCAGGGTCTCGGCCAGGATCACGCCGGTAAGCGCCACGACGAGGCCGGTCAAGGCCGCCACGTCCTCGACCAGCACGGTGAACAGGGCCGGGTCCTTGCTGCGGCGGATCGCGGTGATCGGCGGCCGCTGGCCCTTCTCGCCCCAGAACGCCTTGAGGGCGACGAAGCAGGAATAGCCCTCGGCGGCGACCGCGAAGCCGAGGATCGCGAGGTTCACGTAGAGGCCCGGGACGGTCCGCCCGAAGATCACGGCGTCGGCGGCGGGCTCGGGATGCTGGAGCTTGTGGATGCCCTCGTAGACCGCGAAGGCGCCGCCGCCGAGGAAGATCAGCAGGGCGACCAGGAAGGCATAGAAATAGACCTCCCGGCCGTAGCCGAACGGGAAGCGGGCATCCGCCGGCCGCCGCGCCCGCTTCAGCCCGACGAGGAGCAGGATCTGGTTGGCGGTGTCGACCATCGAGTGGACGCCCTCGGCCAGCATGGCGCTGCTGCCGGTGAAGAAGGCGCCGACGAACTTCGCCGCGGCGATCGCCAGGTTGGCGCCGGCGGCGGTGTAGATCGCGCCGTTGCTCTCATGAGCCATGGGATTGGGCCATGTGTTCGAAAACTCCCGTCGCCCGGCGAGCGTAGCCGCGGCTGACGACAGTAACGCCGCGGGGCGCCGGATGGGTCCGGTACCCCGCGCCCCAATGGTCGGAAGATCAGGCGAGCGGAGATCAGGCCGCGTCGCGCAAGGGGGGCGCCGGGCTATCCAGCCCGAAGTGACCGTAGAGCGCCGCGATACTGTCGGTGAGCAGGCCGTCGAGCGGCGCCAGCACCGCGTCGTCCGGCACCCTGCCCTCGACCCGGGCCGCATGCTCGATCCCGCCCAGATGCGAGGCCAGGGCCGCGGCGCCGACATTGAGGCTCATCGACTTGAGCCCGTGCGCCGCCCGGGCGGCGGCCTGCGCATCGGAGGCCGCCCGCAACGCCGCCAGGCCGTCGGGCCCGTGGCCGGCGAACAGGCCGAGCACCCGCCCGACGAAGGCCGAGCCGGACCCCTCGGCCATCTCGGCGAGCCCGGCGAGGGTATCGGGATCGAGGAGCGCCGCCGGGGCCGCGTCGCGCAGACCGGGAGCCCCGGCCGGATCCGTGGCCGCACCCGTCTCCCCGCCCGTCCCCGATGCTTCCTGTGTTCCGATGCCCGCCGCCAGCGTGCGGGCGAGGTCGGTCAGGGTGAAGGGCTTGGCGAGCACGCCGTCCATCCCGGCCTCGCGCCAGGCCTCCGCGGCAGTGCCGACGACGTGGGCGGTGGCCGCCGCGATGTGGACGCGCGGCCTGCCCTCCGCCGCCTCCCATTGCCGGATCGCCCGGGCGGCGTCGAAGCCGTCGAGCCCCGGCATCGAGCCGTCCATCAGGATCAGGTCGAACCCGCCGTCGCGGGCGGCCTCCAGCGCCTGGAAGCCGTCCTCCACGGTGACGACGGCGGTGACGCCGAGCCGGCCCAGCGCCTCGACCGCGACCTCGCGGTTGACCGGGTTGTCGTCCGCCACCAGCACCCGCGCGGCCGGGAAGCGCGGCAGGGAGGCGACCGGGCCGGCCTCGGCGCCGATGCCCGCGAAGGTCTGCCCCGTCGCCAGGGCCGCGAGCGCCGGGCGCCACTCGCCCTGCACGAGCGGCCAGCGCAGCAGGGCGTCGGCGAGGCCCGAGGACAGGACCGCGGCCCCGCTCGGCTCGCCCATCGGCGCGAGCGCCAGGACCCGGCCGGCCCCGGCCGGACGGCGCCCGGCCTGGGCGAGGTCGCGGGCCTCGACGAGGTGGTGGGCGCCCTCCCCCGTCTCCCCCGGCGCGAAGCCGGCGGCGGCGAGGCCGTCCGTCAGGGCGAGTTCGGTCGCCCGGCCCGACACCGCGACGACAACCGCCGGGATTATCCCGCCCTGGCGCGAGACCGGCTCGGCCGCCGCGACGACGTCGAGGGGGATCTCGGCCCAGAAGGTCGAGCCGCGCCCGACCTCGCTCTCGACCCCAATCCGCCCGCCCATGGCGGCGACGAGCCGCTCGGCGATCGACAGGCCCAGCCCGGTGCCGCCGAAGCGCCGGGTGGTCGAGCCGTCGGCCTGCGAGAAGGCGGAAAAGATCGTCGGCAGGGTCTCGGCCGGGATGCCGATGCCCGTATCCGAGACGCTCAGGCGCAAGGCCCCGCCGCGATCCGCCGTCTCGAGCCGCACCAGGACGTGGCCGGATTCGGTGAACTTGAGGGCGTTGTTGACGAAGTTGCCCAGCACCTGGCCGAGGCGGACCGGATCGCCGTGGATCGCCCGCGGCACGTCCGGCGCGACGATCGCCGCGAGGTCGAGCCCCTTGGCCCGGGCCCGCTCGCCGAACAGGGTGACGACGGTATCGGCGACCTCGGAGGGATCGAGGGCGATGCGCTCCAGGGTGAGCTTGCCGGCCTCGACCTTGGCGAAGTCCAGGATGTCGTTGATGATCGCGAGCAGGCTCTGCCCCGAGCGGGCGATGACCTCGGCGTAGCGGCGCTGGCGCGCCGGCAGATCGGCGGCGGCCAGGAGCTCGGCCATCACCAGCATGCCGTTCATCGGCGTGCGGATCTCGTGGCTCATGGTCGCCAGGAAGGACGACTTGGCGCTGTTGGCCGCCTCGGCCGCTTCCTTGGCCTCGCTGAGGTCGTGGGTGCGGTCGCTCACCTCCTGCTCCAGCCGGCCCTGATGCGCGATCAGGCGGCGGTCGCGCTCGCGCACCGCGTCGATGAGGCCGTTGAAGCTCGTCGCCAGGCGGCCGACCTCGTCGCCGGATTCGGCGACGGCCGGCAGGACGGCATGGCGGGCGTAATCGTGGTTCTCGCGCACCGCATCCATGGTGCGGGCGAGCGCGGTGAGCGGCCGGGTCAGGGCGCGGCCGAGGCGCCAGGCCACCGCCGAGCCGACCGCCATGGCGAGCGCCGCGGTCAGGAGGGCGTTGCGCACCACGCCCCAGAGCCGTCCGACGAGGTCGGCGTTGTCGGCGATCAGGGTGACCTGCCCGACCTTGCGGGCATTCTCCACCACCGGGACGCTGACCTTCACCGTGCGGGTGAGCACCAGGGCCAGCGGACCGATATCCTGCCTGTCGAGATCGAGGTCGTCGGCGAGCCGCAGGCCCGTGCCCTGCTCGGCGAGGGCCGAGCCGTCCGGCCGGGTCAGGCCGGCATAGACGATGCCCCTCACCTGGGCGATCGCCCGCAGGGCCGCATGGGCACCGGCCACGTCGTCGGCGGCCGCCGCCCCGGCGGCGGCGGCGGCGAAGACGCTGGCGAGGTCGCGCAGGGACCGGCGGGTGTCGGAGGCGTAGCGGTCGGTCTCGTGCCAGACGCCGATCGCCGTGCCCGCCGCCAGGGCGACGACCACCGCCCCGAGGACCACCCGGCCGAGACGGGCGGCGAGGCTGCGCCCCGGACGGGAGGGGAGCGGGGGCGCCGCGGGCGCGGCCTCGGCGGGACCCGATTCGAGAGCGGGAGGTCCTTCGGAGGCCGGACGGTCCTCGGACGGCGGAGCCTCGGCGGGCATCCGGCGGCGCGTCAGGCGCAGGCGCCCGCGCAGGCCGGGCCCGGCCGCCTCGGGGTCGACAGCGCTCCCGCCGCGGCGCCACCGGCCGGAGGGAGGAGGCCGGGAGATCGGCTCTTCCGCGACGCGAATGACCTGAGCCCGCAGCACCCGGTTCTGGCCCGGCCCGTGCGGGCCGATCGACTCGTCCGTCATCCTGATGTCACGATCCTGCCGGTGGCCACGACCTCGGCGCCTCAGGCGGCGCGGCTGGCGCCGCGGCCGACGAGGTCCGCCACGGCGTCCCAGCGCGACAGGAAGGCTGCGACCACCGCCGGGTCGAAATGCCCGCCCGCCTCGCGCTGGAGGAAGGCGTGGGTGTCCTCCAGGGTCCAGGCGCGCTTGTAGGGCCGGTCGCTGGTCAGGGCGTCGAACACGTCCGCCACCGCGACGATGCGGCCGGGCAGCGGGATCGCCTCGCCGGCCAGACCCTTCGGGTAGCCCTTGCCGTCCCAGCGCTCGTGGTGGCTCACGGCGATCTCGGCGGCGAGCCGGACCACGTCGGAGGAGCTGTTGGCCAGGATGCGGGCGCCGCGCTCGGCATGGCGCTCCATCTCCAGACGCTCCGCCGGGGTCAGGGGGCCGGGCTTGAGCAGGATCGCGTCGGGGATCGCGATCTTGCCGACGTCGTGCATCGTCGAGGCCAGGCTGATCAGCCGGATCCGATCCGGCGACAGGCCCATCGCCTCGGCGATCAGCGCCGTGTAGTTCGCCACCCGGGCGACGTGGTCGCCGGTATCGGTGTCGCGGTGCTCGGCCGCGCGCATCAGCACGGTGACGATCTCGCGCTCGCGCGCCTCGACGAGGGCGACCGCCGCGGCGACCTCCTGGGCGAGCCGGGCCGATTGGGCGGCCTCGGCCTTGTGGGCGCGGCGCAGCTCCAGCAGGTTGGTGACGCGGGCGCGGATCTCGACCGGGTCGCAGGGCTTGTTGACGAAGTCGGTGGCGCCGGCCTCCAGCGCCGCGCGGCGCAGCGCCCGCTGGTCGAAGCTCGTCACCATCACGATCGGCACGTGGGCGAAGCCCGGCAGCGCCCGCAAGGCCCGGATGACCCCAAGCCCGTCCATCCCCGGCATCTCGTAATCGGTCAGGACGATGCCGACCTCGTCGGCATGCGCCTCGGCGAAGGCGAGGGCGTCGGCCGGCCGCGTGAAGCTCTGCGGCCGGCACCCGACGATCGGCCGCAGCGCCTCGAGCATCAGGAGGTTGTTGAGCTCGGCATCGTCGAGGACGATCGCACGCATGAGGTCTCCTCCGGCGAGAGAGCGCCGCCGCCTCGCGAAGGTGGCGCGGAAATCTTGACAATCCCCTCCCCGAGCCCGGCGTTTTGCGCCGATCGGGCGGGGTTCCCGCCCTCATCTCGGGGGGGCGCGGCGTCTTTCGCTTTGAAACCGGACGCGGTCGGCGCTAGAGCACGTTCCGACGGCCCCTCGCCCGCGAGAGCCGGACAGCCCATGACGGATCCCGGCGCGGCCCTTGCGAACAGGCGCGCCTTCTCACGCAGGACGACGAGACGAACACGATGGCCGGCTTCAAGGACCAGAACTTCAACGATCGGCGGAGCACGTCCGCGGACGCGAAGAAGGCCCTGCTGGAGAAGTTCCGGGCCAAGCCCGCCGCCGACGACCCCGAGGTCCAGGCCCGCCTGGCCGAGCGCCAGAAGATCGCCGAGGCCCGCGCCGCCCGCGCCGCGGAGCGCGAGGCCGCCAAGCAGGCGGAGGCCGAGCGCCTGGCGGCGGAGGCGGCGGAGGCCAAGGCCCGCGCCGAACGCGAGGCGGCCGAGGCCGCGGAGCGCGAGGCGGCCGAGGAAGCGGAGCGCAAGGCCGCCCGCGACGCCCGCTACGCCGCCCGCAAGGCGCGCCGCAAGTAAGAACCCGGCGACCCGCGATTCCCGTTCGGGGATCGCCCCGGTCGTTCCAGCCCCCGTCAGGTGCGGCGCCGCTCGCGGCGCGCGACGCCCGGCGGGGGTTTTTTCGTTTGGGAGACATCGGCCACCATTCCGGGCCCGTCCCGGGAACGCCTTCGTTGGAGATCAGGCGCGGGTTGTCCTCGACGGACGAGCCTGCGAAGCCCTCGAGACATGACAATGGCGCGGGTCCCGCCCCCCCGACGGGAGCGAACACCCAGCGCCTGTCATCGCGAGGACGGCGATGCCCGGACGCCGCCGTCCGGACCTCGTCCTGCTCGCCCCTTCGTCAGGCTCGCCGGTCTCACTCGCCCTTGCGCGGGCGGCCCCGACGGGCCGGAGCCTGATCGCCCGCAGGAGCGGACTCCGCCGCGAGGCGGGCCGCGGCCGCACGGTCGCGGCGGATCTGGCCGAGGCCGAGGCTCTTGGCGAGCTCCGAGCGCTGGGCGGCGTAGGTCGCGGCGACCATCGGATAGTCGTGCGGAAGACCCCACTTCTGGCGGTACTGGTCCGGGGAGAGACCCCGGGTGGTCAGGTGCCGCTTGAGCGACTTGTACGGCTTACCGTCCTCCAGGCTGATGATGTAGTCCGCCGTGACGGTCTTGCGGATCGGGACGGGCGGCGTGGGCTTCTCGGGCTCGGGGGCCGGCGGAGCGGCGACGCGCTCCAGGGAGGCGTGTACGGCGGCGATCAGGCTCGCGAGATCCCCGACCGGCACCGAGTTCTTCGACACGTAGGCCGACACGATATCGGCCGAAAGACTGATCAGTTGCGTGCTCGGCGCCTGGTCGTCATCGCTCATGAAAGCCCCCTTTTTGGAATACTTCTTTGCACATGTCGCCAAAATCCCTAACAGTCAATGAAAAAGTGCGGCCGGAGAGTAGAGGGGATACAACCGGATCGGCTGACACCGGTCCGGATCACAGCCGGTGCTTTCACGGAAAGTTCTGATCCGCCCACAGACGGTTGCAAAAAGGAATATTTGCACAATCTTTGATCTCACGGTTATCTCGAACCGGCGGCCTAAGCCTCCGGCGGCGAAGGGGGATTGCCCCGCCGGGCCGATACGCCGCACTATGAAGAAATAAATACTTGAGGTTGTAGAAAATGCCCGAATGTGCGTCGCGGGCGGCCGGCTTGCCACTCAAGCGACAGGGACGATCGACAACTCGGACGGGTGGATGCCGGAACGACGACTGTGCTCGGCGCCGGTCGCGCACGAAAAAGGGCACCCGCCGCGATCGGCGAGTGCCCTGGCGAGGCGCCCGTGCCGCCAGGCGGCGGCACGAGGCGCGGCGATGATGGAAGGCCGGGATCCGCTTCGCGGGTTACGGCTTGGGCGCGGATTACGGCTTGGGCGCGGCGGCCGGCTTCTGTGCCGCGGCCCATTCGGGGTCCGGCCGCGGGCCGTTCGGCGCGCCGGTCGCTGCGGTGAGCTGGCCGGGCACGACGTCGTTGACGCGCTTCCAGGTCTGGGACCCGCACAGGAAGCCCATCAGGCAGCCGCGGACGTTCAGTTCCCCGGGCTCCTCGGTCCAGATCGAGACGTCGTAGAGCTTGCCGTCGTCGGCGTTGTAGATCTGTCCCTCGTAACGGTTATCCGCGTTGGGCTTGAGCCCCATCATGAGCTGGTGGCCCAGCGACAGGCGGCTGCGCTTCTTGGCGTCGGCGTTCTTGAAGTCGACCCGGGGCTGGCCCTTGTCGTCGTTGGGAACCTTGAGCCACACGGCGTAGCCGCAGATGCGGTCGGCGCGGCCCTGGCACTTCTCGACACGGATGCGGGCCCGGCCGTCCTCGGTCAACCAAGTCCCGCTCGGGTCTTTCGGAGCGGCGAGCGCCGCTCCGGACGACAGGCCGAGGGCCACGAGCGCCCCGGTCAGGACCTTCTTCATACTGCATACCCTCGTCTGGCGGTGCGGCCCGCGCACGACACTTGAGTCCATCGCTGATGCCGCATCGCGCGGCCGGACGCCAGAGGCCGGCCCATTGCGTCGGAATCGTGGGCGGCCGAGGCGGACATGCTGCCTCACGGCGGGATGTCACATGGCCGGCCGCTCTTGCGGCGAGCTAGAGCAGCGACGCCGGTCGGCAATCGCCCGACCGGCGAAACCCGCTCTTTTCGACTGCCGCGACGCGGCGTCCGCTCACCCCCAGGGCTGCCGCATGTTCATGACCGAGCTCCTCGTGATGACCTCCGCCGCCCTCGGCGCGATCGTCATCGTGCTCGCCGCCCGGCCGGGAGCGAGCCTGCCGCGGCTGCCCGGCGCCGCCCGGCGGCCCGCGGGCCGCTGAGACCGCTCCCGCCGCCTCCGGCATCGCGGGGATTCCGGGGAGATTCCGGGATGTTGCGGTGCTTTTTGGTGCGGCGCAGCACGGCGGGAACCCGGAAAGGCTGCTAGACTTCGGAACTGAGGATGATGCCCTCGCGGCACGCCGACACCCGAAGGAGCTGACCCGACCGTGCCGCACGCCTCCGAGCTGATCGCCATCATCGCCCTCGGGCTCGTCTTCGCGTTCGTCGGCGGCATGCTCGCGCAGCGGCTCAAGCTGCCGCCTCTGGTCGGTTACCTGCTCGCCGGCGTCGCGGTCGGGCCGCACACGCCGGGCTTCGTCGGCAACGCGGAACTGGCCGGGCAGCTGGCCGAGATCGGCGTGATCCTGCTGATGTTCGGCGTCGGCCTGCATTTCTCGATCGGCGACCTGATGTCGGTGCGCGCCATCGCGCTGCCCGGCGCCGTGGTGCAGATCGCGGTCGCCACCCTGATGGGGCTGGGCTTGAGCCTCGCCTGGGGCTGGGGCCTCGGGGCGGGCCTCGTCTTCGGCCTCGCCCTCTCGGTCGCCTCGACGGTGGTGCTGCTGCGGGCGCTGGAGGAGCGGGGCCTCCTCGATTCCGACAAGGGCCGCATCGCCGTCGGCTGGCTCATCGTCGAGGATCTGGCGATGGTGCTGGCCCTCGTCCTGCTGCCGGCACTCGCCGGCCCGCTCGGCGGCGAGAGCGCGGGCGCGGCGCACGGGATCGCCGGCGACGGCAACATCTGGCTCACGCTGGGGCTGACGCTTGCCAAGGTGGCGGCCTTCGCCGGGCTGATGCTGGCCGGCGGCCGGCGGGCGGTGCCCTGGCTCCTCGACCAGGCCGCCCGCACCGGCTCGCGCGAGCTGTTCACCCTGGCGGTCCTGGCGCTGGCGCTCGGCATCGCCTACGGCTCGGCCGAATTGTTCGGCGTCTCCTTCGCGCTCGGTGCCTTCTTCGCCGGCATGGTGCTCGCCGAGTCCGACCTCAGCCACCAGGCCGCGGCGGATTCGCTGCCGCTCCAGGACGCCTTCGCGGTCCTGTTCTTCGTCTCGGTCGGCATGCTGTTCGACCCGACGATCCTGCTGCGCGAGCCGCTCGCCGTGCTCGCCACCCTGGCGGTGATCCTGGTCGGCAAGTCGCTCGCCGCGGTCGCCATCGTGCTGGCCTTCCGCCATCCGCTCTCGACGGCGCTGACCATCGCGGCGAGCCTCGCCCAGATCGGCGAGTTCTCGTTCATCCTGGCGAGCCTCGGCATCGGCCTGAAGCTGCTGCCGCCGGAGGGCCGCGACCTGATCCTGGCCGGCTCGCTCCTGTCCATCACCCTCAACCCGCTGATCTTCGCCTCCCTGAGCCGGCTCGCCCACTTCGTCGAGGGCAAGCCGGCCCTCGCCGCCCGGTTCGAGCATCGCGGCGGCCCGGTCGCGGTCGCGACCCATGACAAGGGCCGCGAGGGACACGCGGTGGTGATCGGCTTCGGCCGGGTCGGCGGCGCCATCGGCAAGGCGCTCGCGGCCTGGGAGCTGCCATACGTGGTGGTGGAGCGCGACCGGCGCCGGGTCGAGGAACTGCGCGCTGCGGGCATCGCGACGGTGTTCGGCGATGCCGGGGCGCCCGGCATCCTCGATGCGGCGGATATCGGACGGGCGCGCCTGCTCGTCGTCGCGAGCCCGGACGCCCATCAGGCCCGCCGCCTGATCGAGATCGCCCGCGAGGCCAATCCGGGCATCGACACGGTGGTGCGCACCCACAGCGACGTGGAGCGGCGCAACCTCGAGGAGGAGAAGGTCGGCCTGGTGCTGATGGCCGAGCGCGAGGTCGGCTTCGGCATGGCGCTCTACGCGTTGCGCAGCTTGGGCCTGAGCGAGGGCGAGGCCCGCCTGTTCATCGATTCGAGCCGGGCCGAGAGCCGGGCCGAGCCCGCGGCGGATGCCGAGCCCGAACTCGGCGCCCCGGAACTGCGGCCGCACCGCGAGGCGCCGGCGGAGTCGTGAAGCGGAGGATCATGATTTTCCCCGCTTCATGACCGAACCGCAATCATCCGGCCAGCATCTCGAGATCCCGGCTGCGCCATCCTCCTCCCGTTCGCGAGAGGAGTGGGACGATGCCGCAGCCGCAGAGGGAGCGTCGGGTCGCGCTGATGGTGTGGCACGGTACCCAGGCCGCGCCGGGGCCCTGTGTGATACGCCGCTTCCCGACCCTGCGCGCCGCGCTCGCGGCGGCCGCAGCGGCCGACGATCCCGAAATCCTGCCCTGGATCGTCACCGAGGACGGCGCGGTGCTCAGCCCGCACTGGATCGACGGTCATGCGCCGCGGAGCGTCGCGCGCCCGATTCACCTGCCCGTCTGACGTGCGACCCGAAAACACCCTGGCCTGACAAGACCCTGGCCTGAAACTTGGCCGTGCTGCCGGCTTGCGGCGTTCGGGCGCTCACGCTCGCCTCACCGTCGTGCTATCGTCGTCCGACGAGCACGAATCGCCATGACGAGCCTGCGCAAGACCGCCCCCGCCCGCCCGGCCACGATCGCGGCCGCCACCCACGGCTACGACGCCGCATCCCTCCGGCTGCGCCGCGCCGCCAACGACAACCGGGCGAGCGCAGGCCGCCGTCGCACCCTGACGCTCATTGCAGGCCTCTGGCTCGCCGGGCTGATGGCGGCGGGGGTGGCGCTGTGGCGTACGGGGGGATTCTGAAGGACAGCTCTGGGTGGAAGGGAGCGGCATGTGCCTCTCACCTTCGAGGCTCGCTCTCGCTCACATCTCGGAGTCTGTTTGAGCAGAATTTTCCATGGAAAATTTGAAAGAGGAGGGATCATCTTGCCCTCTAACCTCATCCTGAGGTGTTAGCCGATTGAAAATCGGCTGACCTCGAAGGAGGGCTCCAGGGATCGCAGAGACTTCTGGAAGCCTCCTTCGAGGTCAGTCGATCGAAGATCGACCGACACCTCAGGATGAGGTGGCAGGATAGGGTATCTCACGATCCCTTTCGGCTTCGGTCAGACCGATCCGCTCAAACAGGCTCTCAGGATGAGGTCGAGCGAAGAAGGCCGGAGGCGCAACCAACAAAAAGGCGCGTCCGCCTGACGACATCGAGTCGTCCGACGAACGCGCCGAAACGGGCCGAACCGTCTGGTACGGATCAGCGGGCGCGGTGGTGGCGGTGCATCATGCGGCGCTGCTTCATCATGCGCTTCTTGCGCATGGTCGGCTGCATGGTCGCGCGCGGGGCGGCACCGACGGCCGGCGCGCCACCGGGGGCGCCCATCTCGCGCTGCACGCCGCCGAGCGGACCGCCGGCCTGCGAGCCCGAATTGTTGTAGGGCGAGTTGCCCTGGGCGAAGGCGGGAACGGCGGCGGCGGTGAGGACGGCCGCGACCAGGCAGGAAGTCAGGATCTTCATCGGGCACCTCAAGAAGGGCAGCCCGTCACTCGGGCCGTGCTGAGAAGACGCGCACGGCCGCGTTTGGTTTCATGGCTCCGCTGCAATCGGCGTTCGCGCTGTGGATAAGGGTCCGGCCGGAGGCTGATCCCTCCCGGCCGGACCCGGCCGGCTCACCAGCTGGTGATCACCGCGCCGCCGAACTTGCTCTCGATGAAGGCCTTCACCTCCGGCGAGCGGTAGGACTCGACGAGGGTCTTGACCCAGGGCTTGTCCTTGTCGGCGCTGCGCACCGCGATCACGTTGACGTAGGGCCCCTTGGGATCCTCCTTCAGGATCGCGTCGCCGGGCTTGAGGCCGGCCGCGGTGGCGTAGTTGGTGTTGACCGCCGCCGCATCGACGTCGTCGAGGGAGCGCGGGGTCTGGGCCGCGTCGACCTCGATGATGCGCAGGCGCTTCGGGTTGTCGGTGATGTCGGCGACGCTCGGCTTGAAGCCGACACCCGGCTTCAGCTTCAGGAGCCCCTTGTCCTGGAGCAGCAGCAGGGCGCGGCCGCCATTGGTCGGGTCGTTGGGGATCGCCACCGTGCCGCCCGCCGGCACCGCATCGAAGCTCTTGTGGCGCTTCGAGTAGACGCCCATCGGGAAGTTCACCGTCTGGCCGACGCTCTCGATCTTGTAGCCGCGATCGGCCTTCTGGTTGTCGAGATAGGGCTGGTGCTGGAACGAGTTGGCCTCCAGCTCGCCCGACGACAGGGCCTCGTTCGGCACGACGTAGTCCGAGAACTCGACCACCTGGAGGTCGAGGCCCTTCTTGGCGGCGATCGGCTTGACCGCTTCCAGGATCTGGGCGTGCGGGCCCGGCGTAGCGCCGACGCGCAGGCGCTGGGTCTGGGCGAGCGCCGGCAGGCTGGCGGAGGCGAGGAGGACCGCCAGGGTGAGGGTACGCAGCATCGAATTCACGCTCCGAGGGTAGAAGGAAAACGGGATCAGCCGTGGCGCAGGCGCTTGTTCATGCGCCGCGCCAGCCGGTCGCCGAGGGTCTGGACCAGTTGCACCAGGACGATCAGCACCACCACGACGGCGAGCATCATCTCGGGCATGAAGCGCTGGTAGCCGTAGCGGATGCCGAGATCGCCCAGCCCCCGCCGCCGACGGCGCCGACCATCGCCGAGAAGCCGATCAGCGATACCACCGCCAGGGTGAGACCGAGGACGATGCCGGGCAGGGCCTCGGGGATCAGCACCTTGAGGACGATCTGCAACGGGCTCGCCCCGAAGGCCCGGGCCGCCTCGACGAGGCCGCCATCGACCTCCCGCACCGCGCCCTCGACGAGGCGGGCGATGAACGGGATCGCCGCGATGGTGAGCGGCACGGTGGCGGCGTTGGTGCCGATCGAGGTGCCGGCGATCAGCCGGGTGAACGGGATGATCGCCACCACCAGGATGATGAACGGGGTCGAGCGGGTGGCGTTGACGACGAGGCCGAGCACCCGGTTGAGCCAGGGCGCGGCCAGCAACTCGCCGCGGCCGCTGGTGGCCAGGAACACGCCGAGCGGCAGACCGATCAGCGTGCCGAGCGAGGCCGCCACCGCCACCATCTGCAGCGTATCGATCGTGGCCTGGACGAGGAGGCGGATCAGTTCAGGCGACATGACGCGGGTCCGTAGCGCGGGGGGCGGCGGTCTGCTGCCAGCCGGCGAGGTCGAGGGTGCCGAGCATCTCCACGTCGAGGCCGCGGGCGGCGAGGAAGGCCTGCGTCCGCTCGACGGTCCCCGGCTCGGGCGGAACCCCGACCACCAGGGTGCCGAAGGGGCGGCCGGCGATCTCGTCGACGGTGCCCGAGAGGATGCCGGCCGGGATGCCGGCGTCGCGGGCGAGCTGGGCCAGCACCGGATCGGTGGCGTGCGGCCCCCGGAAGGTGATGCGGAGCACCGCCTGTTTCCCCTCCCCCGCCGTCAGGCCGGGGCTGAGACGCGCGGCGAGCGCCGGCGGCAGGGCGCGGCCGGTCTCCTCGTCGAGGAAGGTGCGGGTGATCGCGGCTTGCGGCCGGGTGAAAACATCGAAGACATCGCCGCTTTCGGCGATGCGCCCGCCATCGAGCACCGCGACCTCGTGGGCGATCGCCCGGATCACCGCCATCTCGTGGGTGATGAGCAGGATCGTCAGGCCGAGCTCCCGGTTGATCCGGCCG
The DNA here is from genome assembly GCF_016804325.1 of Methylobacterium aquaticum. Taxonomy (NCBI): domain Bacteria; kingdom Pseudomonadati; phylum Pseudomonadota; class Alphaproteobacteria; order Hyphomicrobiales; family Methylobacteriaceae; genus Methylobacterium; species Methylobacterium aquaticum. The sequence goes on along the minus strand of NZ_CP043627.1, from coordinate 67,041 downwards.
AGCAGGTCGAGGATCGAGCGGGTGGTCTCGGGGTCGAGGGCCGAGGTTGCCTCGTCGGAGAGCAGCACCTTCGGGTTGGTGGCGAGCGCCCGGGCGATGCCGACGCGCTGCTTCTGCCCCCCGACAATTCGGCCGGGTAGCGGTCGGCCTGGGGACCGAGCCCGACGAGGTCGAGGAGTTCCGCGACGCGGGCGCGGATCGCGGCCTTGTCGGTGCCCGCCACTTCGAGGGGCAGCGCGACGTTGCCGGCCGCCGTGCGGGCCGAGAGCAGGTTGAAATGCTGGAAGATCATGCCGATGCCGCGGCGCTCAGCCCGCAACGCGGCCTCCGACAGGCTCGAGATCTCGGCGCCGGCCACGATCACCCGGCCGCGGCTCGGCCGCTCCAGCCCGTTGACCAGGCGGATCAGCGTCGACTTGCCGGCGCCCGAGCGGCCGATGACGCCGAGCACCCGGCCGCGCGACACCGAGAGGTCGATATCCTCGAGCGCCGTGACGGCGCCGGCGCCGCGGCGCGCCGTGTAGCTCTTCGCCACGCTCTCCAGCCGGACGAGCGCATCGGGATCGCGGAGCCGGCCGCTCAGGTCCGCCGGCACCGGCACGCGGACGGGGGCCGTCACGGCGCGCGGGTCCGGGCGGGCGGGGAGACGGGAGCGGTCATCGGGGTCCTTCGACGCGTGTCTTGATCCAGGTGTCTGGCCGGCACAAAAACCCGGATGCGGATTTTTTGTCAACCGGAATGTTCTTTTTGAAGAACGGCGCAGGAGAGCAGATCGTTTTTCCCCACCGTTTCCAGGTTCCGGCCTCTCCATCCTCTCTCCACCAGAGGACGAATCGCAAAAAACCGTGCATTCTCCGCGATCTGCCCTTGCCCTCCGGGCGCCCCGCGGACCAGGACGGCACAGATCGCAGGAGCGCGCGATGCGACGGCAACCCTTCGGACGCAACCGACCCGCGGTGCCGGTGATCGGGCAGGGAACCTGGTACCTCGACGAGGGCGAGCCCACCGTGGCCGCCGCCGCCCTGAATCGCGGGCTCGATGTCGGCATGAGCCACGTCGACACCGCCGAGATGTACGGCGAGGCCGAGCCGCTGATCGCCGAGGCGATCGGCGACCGGCGCGACGAGGTCTTTCTCGTCTCGAAGGTTCTGCCCGGCAACGCCTCGCGCCGGGGTACGGTCGAGGCCTGCGAGCGCTCGCTCCGGCGCCTGCGCACCGACCGGCTCGATTGCTACCTGCTGCACTGGCGCGGGCCGCACCCGCTGGCCGAGACCTTCCGGGCCTTCGAGGACCTGGTGCGGGCGGGCAAGATCCTGTCCTGGGGCGTCAGCAACTTCGACGCCGACGACCTCGACGAGGCGCTCTCCGTCGCGGGCCCCGACCGCATCGCCTGCAACCAGGTGCTCTATCACCTGGAGGAGCGGGCGATCGAGCATTCCGTCCTGCCCTGGTGCCGGCGCCACGGCGTCGCGGTGGTGGCCTACAGCCCCTTCGGCCACGACAGCTTCCCGGGGCCGGCGACCCCGGGCGGCCGGGTCCTGGCCGAGATCGCGCAGAGCCATGGCGCCACGCCGCGGCAGGTGGCGCTGGCGGCGCTCACCCGTGGCGACGGCGTCCTGGCGATCCCGAAGGCATCGAGCCCGGCCCATGCCGCCGAGAATGCAGGCGGGGGCAGCCTCGCCCTGAGCGACGCCGACCTCGCCCGGATCGACGCGGCCTTCCCGCGCGGGCCGGAGCCGCGGAATCTGCCGATGCTGTAGGGGTGCCGTCGGCCGCGCCGCGACATGCGGCACCGGTCTGTCATGGCGCGAAAACGGTCCCGTCCCATAGTGTCGTTCCGGGCCGCTCGGCGGAGCCCGGAACGATACTGTCGGTTGAAGGGTCAAAAGGGCTTATCGAGCCGTCCGTCCGAGTCAACTCCTGAGAGCCTGTTTAAGCAGGACTTCTACTCAAGACTTGAGGCGGGCGGGATCGTCCTACCCTCTAACCTCATCCTGAGGTGCGAACGAAGTGAGCCTCGAAGGAGGGCTCCAGGGATCGCCGAGGCTTCTGGAGCCCTCCTTCGAGGTCGGTCGATCTGCGATCGCGTGCGATCTCTGATCGCCAACACCTCAGGATGAGGTGGAAGGGTAGGATATCTCCTAATTCTTCTCAGTTTTTGTCAAATCACTCTGCTCAAACAGGCTCTGAGGCAAATTCTCATGCCACCCCGCGATCCGGGGCCGAACAGGCATGCAGGCTGTCGCGCAGGGCCAGGATCTCGTCGCGCAGGGCCATCAGACGGTCCGCCGGACGGCCGGAGGCGCAGACGATCTCGTCGGGAAACGGCGTCGCCTTCTCGCGCAGGGACGCGCCGGCCTCGGTCAGGCCGATGCGCATGAGCCGCTCGTCCTCCGCGTCGCGGGTCCGCGTCACCAGGCCCGCCGCCTCCAGGCGCTTAAGCAGCGGGGTCAGGGTACCGGAATCGAGGTAAAGGCGCTGCCCGAGGGTCTTCATCGTCTGCCCGTCCTGCTCCCAGAGCAGGAGCAGCACCAGGTATTGCGGATAGGTCAGGCCGATCCGGTCGAGGAGCGGCTTGTAGATCCGGTTGAAGGCATGCGCCGCCGAATAGACCGCAAAGCAGATCTGGTTCGACAGATGCAGGGCATCCACCCGGCCAGGATCGTCCCGGCCAAGATCGTCCCGGCCGGCATCCCGGCTGCCGTTCTCATCGGAAATCCGGGCGGCGGCTTCGCGGCGCGCGTCGGTCTCGGACATGTCCCGCTCCTCAAGGGGCTCCGTCGCGCGGGGCCTGGCCGTGAGCCCCAGGAAGATCCTGCGCCCGCGGCCGTGACGATCATAGCCGCAACGGCGCTCAAAAACAAATTGCGCGCAATGAGATTTCGATCTATGACCGTGGCGCGGCACGAGAGGCCGCCCGATCCGAGGAGAGCCCGATGTCCGTCGACGTGAAGTACACCACCCAGGCCACGGCGAATGGCGGTCGCGACGGTCGCGCCCAGACCCAGGACGGCAGCCTCGACGTCAAGCTGTCGACCCCCAAGGAGCTCGGCGGCGCCGGCGGCGCCGGCAACAACCCCGAGCAGCTCTTCGCGGCCGGCTATGCCGCCTGCTTCCTCGGCGCGATGAAGTTTGTCGGCGGCCAGGAGAAGATCGCCGTCCCGGCCGACACCACCGTGACCGCCAAGGTCGGCATCGGCCCGCGCTCCGAGGGCGGCTTCGGCATCACCACCGACCTGACCATCTCGCTGCCCGGCCTCGACAAGGCGACCGCCGAGACGCTGGTCGAGAAGGCCCACCAGGTCTGCCCGTACTCGAACGCCACCCGCGGCAACGTCGATGTCGGCCTGACCATCGCGTGATCCATCGCAGGCCCGAGAAGGGGCGGCCCGGCCGCCTCCTTCTCGCGCTAGAAGGCAAGGCGCCCCTCCCCCGGAGCGGGCGCCTCCTTCGTTCAGGGCCTATCGAGAACGGCCGCGTCGATCGATCCGGCACATGAGCCGACTTCTCTCGATGTGATCCCGGGGTGTCGTCTTCGCCGAGCCCCGGGACGGCATCGAGGGTGTCAATGTCAGTCCGGCCGGCGCAGGCAGGCGGCTTCCAGCGCCAGGAAGGCGCGGGCCCGGTGCGAAAGGGCTTCGCGCTTCGCCCAGTCGATGCCGTGCTTCTCCTCCGAGGACAGCTCGCCGAAGGTGAGCGGGCTCTCGTCCGGCTTGAACATCGGGTCGTAGCCGAAGCCCTTGTCGCCCCGGGGCGGCCAGACCAGCTCGCCGAACACCCGCCCCTCGAACAGCTCCTCGTGCCCGTCCGGCCAGGCCAGGACCAGGGCCGAGACGAAGTGCGCGCGGCGGTCGGTGGCACCGCGGCTCGTCAGCTCCCGCTCGATGCGCGCCATCGCCCCCGAGAAATCCTTCGAGCCGCCGGACCAGCGGGCCGAGAACAGGCCGGGCGCCCCGTCGAGGGCATCGACGCAGAGCCCCGAATCGTCCGCGAAGGCCGGCAGCCCGGTGGCCTCGGTCGCCGCCCGCGCCTTGATGGCGGCGTTCTCCGAGAACATCGTGCCGGTCTCGTCCGGCTCCGGCAGGTTCAGCTCGCCGGCCGAGACGGCCTCGACGCCGAAGGGCGCCAGCAGCTCGCGCATCTCGCGCAGCTTGCCGGCATTGTGGGTCGCGATCACGACCCGCCCGGTGAGGAGCCGGGCCATCAGGCGATCGCCTGCTTCTGGAGCGCCACCAGGGCGGCGGTGCCGGTCTTGGCCAGCCGCAGGAGGCTCAGGAACTCCTCCTCGGAGAACGGCTTCACCTCGGCCGTGCCCTGCACCTCGACGATGCCGCCCGAGCCGGTGATGACGAAGTTGGCATCGGTCTCGGCGCCGGAATCCTCGGCGTAGTCGAGGTCGAGCACGGGCGTGCCCTTGTGAATGCCGCAGGAGATCGCCGCGACGTGGTCGCGCATCGGATCGACCGAGATGATCGAGCGGCCGCGCATCCAGGTGAAGCACTCGTGCAACGCCACCCAGGCGCCGGTGATCGCCGCCGTGCGGGTGCCGCCATCGGCCTGGAGCACGTCGCAATCGACCACGATCTGGCGCTCGCCCACCGCCGGCAGGTTCACCACGGCGCGCAGGGACCGGCCGATCAGGCGCTGGATCTCCTGGGTGCGCCCGGACGGCTTGCCGGCATTGACCTCGCGCCGGTTGCGGTCGTGGGTGGCACGCGGCAGCATGCTGTACTCGGCGGTGATCCAGCCCTTGCCGGAGCCGCGCAGCCAGGACGGCCCGCGCTCCTCCAGCGAGGCGGTGCACAGCACCTTGGTCTCCCCGAAGGTGACGAGGCAGGAGCCCTCGGCGTAGCGCGAGACGCCCCGCTCCAGCGTGACCTTGCGCAGCTCGTCGGGGGCGCGCTTCGAGGGACGCATGGGCAACTCCTGTCAGGTGCGCCGTGCGCGTCGGCGCGGCGCTTGAGATGTGCGGGGCCGCGCGCTCTTAGGCGCTGGCGCCGGGGGCGGCAAGGGGAAGCCGCCGCCCCGGCGGAGGCCGGCCCCGCGAGGCGCGACGCGGACGTTGTATCGGGGTCCACGACGGCGGCCCGAAGCCTGGCGGCCCTGGAGCTCCTCCCACCCCGACCCGCTCCGGATGCCTCGGGGCGCCGCCGTGGGCATGCGGGCCGGGCGGCCCGTCCCCCACCCTCTTCCGCAAGCGCGGGAATCCCCGCCTCAGCGCCTCAATCCGAGGGGCAGGGCGGCGGGCGGGCGCGAGACCTGCGGGATCGGAGGAACCTGCGGGATCGGAGGGGCGTCGGCGAGGACGGCGCCGATCCCGAGCCAGCTCGTCCGCACGGTCTGCGTCAGGCCTTGAAGGTCCTGGCCATCGATGGTCGCCAGCGGGAAGGAGTCGAGGCCGAGGGAGGCGAACACGTTGGCGCGGGCGTTCTGGACGGCCGCATGGGCGAGGTCGAACTTCACCTCGGCGATCAGGGTGTTCATCTCCTCGCGGATCAGGGTCTGCTCGCTCGTCGAGAGTGCGGCGGCGGAGGCGCGCATCTGCCCCACGATGCGGCGCTGGACGCGGCGGAACGCGGCAGCCGTCTCGTATTCCCGCATGGCGAGCGCGTGGCGGATCCGGCTGACATGGACCTGGGTCATCACCGCCATGGTGACGGCGAGCGCCCGCTTGTCGAGGAGCGCGTCCTGCGCGTCGATGAGGCCGGTCCGCTCGGGGTAGCGGAACACGTTCATGAGGTTCCAGCTCGCGCGGGCGCCCCAGCCGACCCAGCTCGCATTGTAGAGCAGGCGGTTCGAATCGGCGTTCCCGCCGACGATGACGTTGAAGCCGGGCAGCAATTCGAGCAGGGCGGCGGTCGCCTCCCGCCCGTTGATGCGCTGGCGGTAGGCGACCTCGCGGAGTTCCGACCGGTTCTCCAGGGCGACGCGGACGAGGTCGGAATCGGGGACCCCGATCTTCAGGCCGGCCTCGACCCCCTCCATCTCGGCGAGGCGGAACGGCAGGTCGGGCGGAAGGTTCATCAGCGAGGCGAGCTGGCTGCGGGCGACCAGGAGGTCGGCTTCGACGCGCTGGGCCTCGCGCCGGATCTCGATCAGCTCGCGCTCGTAGGTCAGCGCCGTGAGCGGCGAGGTCTGGCGCTCGGCGTAGAGCCGGCGGGCGTCGCCGATCGCCGTCTGAGCGCGCCCCTCGAGGGCGCGCAGGCGGCTCGCGAGCCGCTCGCTCGTGAGCGCGCGCCAATAGGCGGTCCGCACGTCCTCGATGATGCGGCTCACCACCCGGCGGCGGCTCTCCTCGGCGATGAGGACGGCATCGGCGGCCTGCCGCGCGCGCACGTACGACAAGCCGAAATCGAGGATGTTCCAGCTCAAGGACAAGTCGCCGAAGACGAAGTTCTTGTCCTGGCTGTAGGATGGCTCCAGCGACTGGCGCTGGCTCAGCACCGAGATCGAGGAGCTGGCGGCGTAGCTGTCGCGCCCGGCATAGGCGCTGTTGGCGACGAAGTTCGGCAGCATGGAATAGCTGGCGAAGCTCAGCTCGCGCGCGCGCACCGCCGTCTGCATGATCTCGACGCGCTGATCGAGATTGTACTTCAGGGCGCGGGCGAAGGCCTCGTAGAGATCGATGCGCGGTCCCGGCAAAGGCTGGTCGGACCCGACGCGGCGCAGCTTGTCCGCCGCGTAGGCACCGAGTTCAGCCGGCCCGAGCGGCTGGGGCTTCACCGTGCAGCCGACCATCGCCGTGGCCAGAAGCGTGGCTCCGACCAACACGGCGCCGATCCGGCGTCTGCCCCTCCGGCTGCCCGGCCCAACCTGCGCCATGGTTCCCGCTTCCCCTCCGGGCTCAAGCGCACTCGGGAAGCCCCGGGAGACCGCTCTCGCGTCTCCCTACTGTTTCGTTCCGCATGGTAAACGAATCGTCAAAATCCGGCTCCTCGCCGGAGTGCCGTCTCGATCAGCGTGAGATCGGGATGCCCGTCCCGCTCCAGGGATGCGAGCCGGGCCGTGAACATCGGCGCCTCGCCGCGCAGCCCGATCCCGGGTGATTCGGCAGGCGGGCGACCGGCGCCCGGGCGCGCGGGCGCGGTCGCACGGATCTCGCCCGTCTCCACGTCGACGGTCATCGGCCAGCGCACGACGCGGCCATCCCGGAGCGCGATCTCCACCTCGACGGCGACGAGACGGGTTCCGGCCGGGGGACGCCCCCAGAAGCTGCCCCTGCCATCTCCCTCGATCCAGGCCGGCACCGGCGCGCCGTCCGGCCCGAGGAGCCGGACGTTCCCCACCGAGGCGTCGTCGGGCGTCCGGTTGCGCAGGTTGATGACCAGGGTGTCGGGCCGGCGGATCGCCTCGATCGTGAGGTCGCCCCGGCCCGTGACGGTCTCGTCCGTCGACAGGGTGAGGCCGAGGGAGCGGCCGAGATAGGGGCTCGCCGAGAACCAGGGTGCGCGACCGTCCGGCTGGCGTTCGAACCGTTCCCAGGCGAGCCGCCCGATCCGGTCGCCCGCGTCGAGCACCACCGGACGGTCGATGTCGATCGCCGTCCCATGCAGGTCGTCGACGCCGTTGACCGCGGCGACGATCGCTCCCTTCGCCAGGATCGCCTGTCCGACGGAGCCGAGCGGGTCGATCGCGGCGACGGCCTGCAGGACGAAGCCGTCGGCGACGATCCCGGTGTCATGGGCCGGAGCCGGCGGCATCGCCGGAGCGTCGAGAAGGAGCCGGGCGCCGGGAAGCGGGGCGGAGGCCCCGGGGGGCGGCACGAGAACCGGCTTCGCCGCGACCGTGACGGCCACGGTGGCACGCGCGACCCCGCCGCTGCCGTCGCCGACCTCGACCGTGAAGCTGTCGCGGCCGCTGAAGCCGGTTGCGGGGGTGTAGGCATAGGATCCGTCCTCGGCCAGCACGACCGTCCCATTCGCCGGGCCGGCCTGGAGGCGGAAGTCCAGGGGATCGCCGTCGGGATCCGTCGCCACGACCCGCCCCCGGCCGACCTCGCCAGCCGAGATCGCCAGAGCGTCGGCATGGGCGTCCGGGGCGTCGTTGACCGCCACGATGGTCGCCGCGACCGGGACCAGGGTGGAGCCGCCGGTTTCGGTGGAGACCCGCACGGTGAAGCCGTCGGCGCCGTGGAAATCCGTGGCGGGGGTATAGGTGAAGCCGCCGTCGGGACGCAGCGTGACCTGGCCGGAGGCCGGCGCCATCTCGACCGCGAAGGTCGGGGGGGCGTCGCCCGGATCGTCCACGATGATGCGGCCGTCGACGGGCGTGTCCTCGCGGGTCGTCACCGGAGCCGCCGTTGCCTTGGGTGGGGTGTCCTCGGGTGTGGTGTCCTCGGGCAGGGTGTCGATGGACGCGACCGTGAGGCGGACCATGGCCGTCGAGCGGCCGCCATCGGAATCGACGACCGCGTAGGCGAAGGAATCCTCGCCGTGGAACCCGGCCTCCGGCCTGTAGGTGAAGGTGCCGTCCGCCCGCAGGTCGAGCCGTCCGTGCAGCGGACCGGCGACGGGCATCGGATCGACCCGCATGGCGTCGCCGTCGGGATCGGCGTCGTTGTCGAGCACGCGACCTTCGAGAAGGCCGTCCTCGTCGAGGGCCGCCAGGTCGTCGCGGGCGATCGGGGCCGGATTCCCCACCGTGATGGTGAAGCGCGCTGTTGCGGAGGCGCCGGCGGAATCGGTGCCGGTGAGCGTGACCGCGTAGACGCCGCCCGGCACCCGGGTCGACGCGTCGGACGCGAGGGTGCCGGCGATCTCGCCGGTCACCGGATCGATCGCCAGACCCGGCGGCAGGCCGGTCGCCGAGAACGTCAGCACGTCGCCCTCGTCCACGTCGCCAAAGGCGTGTCCCGCCGGGATCGACACCCGCGCGGCATCGCTGTCCGACCGGTCGGCGATGATCGGCGAGGTGCTATCGACCACGGGCGCATCGTCGACCGGGTTCACCCCGACCGCGACCGTGGCCGTGGCGAAGCCGCCATTGCCGTCGGTGATCGTGTAGACGATCGTGTCGGCGCCGTTGAAATCCGGGTCGGGCGTGTAGCGCAGGCTGCCGTCCGGGTTGATCGCGACCGTGCCGTGCCGGGCCGTCACCGAGCCGGCGACCACCGCGAGCGGATCGCCGTCGGGATCGTGGTCGTTGCCGGTCACGTCGATGTCGACCGGCCGGTCCTCGTCGGTCGTGATCACGTCGTCCGCGGCCGACGGCGCAGGGTTCGCGATCGCCCAGGCGAGCGTCCGCGAGACCGCGAGGCCTGACCCGTCGGTGGCGGTGAGCGTCACCGCGTAGGTGGTGCGCCCGGTCGGGCCCGAGGCGTCGTGGCGAATCGTCCCGGCGATCTCGCCGGTGGCCGGATCGATCGCCAGCCCGGGCGGCAGGCCGGTCGCGGTGAACGTCAGCACGTCGCCCTCGTCCACATCGGAAAAGGCGTGTCCCGCCGGGATCGACACCCGCGCGGCATCGCTGTCCGACCGGTCGGCGATGATCGGCGAGGCGCTATCGACCACGGGCGCATCGTCGACCGGGTTGACCGCGACCGCGACCGAGGCCGTGGCAAAGCCGCCATTGCCGTCGGTGATCGTGTAGACGATCGTGTCGGCGCCGTTGAAATCCGGATCGGGCGTGTAGCGCAGGCTGCCGTCCGGGTTGATCGCGACCGTGCCGTGCCGGGCCGTCACCGAGCCGGCGACCACCGCGAGCGGATCGCCGTCGGGATCGTGATCGTTGCCGGTCACGTCGATGTCGACCGGCCGGTCCTCGTCGGTCGTGATCACGTCGTCCGCGGCCGACGGCGCAGGGTTCGTGATCGCCCAGGCGAGCGTCCGCGAGACCGCGAGGCCTGACCCGTCGGTGGCGGTGAGCGTCACCATGTAGGTGGCGTGCCCGGTCGGACCCGAGGCGTCGTGGCGAATCGTCCCGGCGATCTCGCCCGTCGCCGGATCGATCGCCAGACCCGGCGGCAGGCCGGTCGCGGTATAGGCGAGGCGTGCTCCCTCGGGATCGACGAAGAGGAGTCCGAGCGGCAGGCGCACGCTCTCGCCATCGGCCGCCTCGGCGCCCGAAAGGGTGTCGGGCGCGACTGGCGGACGGTTCACGGGCGAGACCGCGACGGTCAGGAGACCGGTCGCGCGCCCGCCCTGCTGGTTCTCGATGGTGTAGGCGACGGTGTCCGTCCCGGAAAATCCGTCATCCGGCACGTAGGTGAGACGCCCCGTCGCGGGATCGACCGAGACGGTGCCGTGAGCGGCATGCGTCGCACCGGGTGCGTCGACGAGGCGGACGGGGCCGTCGGGGTCGGAATCGTTCGCCGTGACCGCGACGGAGACAGGGGTGCCGGCGCGGGTGGCGGCATCGTCCGGTCCGGCCGTCGGAACCGGCTCGGTCACCGTCCAGGTGAAGCTGCGGGCGATGCTCGCGCCCTCCGCATCCGTCGCCGTGACGGTCACGGTGAAATCGATGGTCGCCGCGGGTTCGACCGGCAGACGGCCGGTGATCAGCCCGGTCGCCGGGTCGAGGGACAGGCCCGGCGGCAGTCCCGTTGCGGTGAAGCGCAGCCCCTCGCCCGGGATCGCGGCGGTCGATCGGTCCGCGTCGGGATCATGGAAGTGCGTGGCGATGTCGTGGATCACGGCCGCGCCGCCGCGGCCGGCCTGGTCCGGCAGGATGTCGGCGCTCGGCCCATCGTTGACGGGGGTGACCGTCACCGTGACCGAGGCGGTGCCGGTTCCGCCATTCCCGTCGGCGATGGCGTAGGTGATCGTATCCGTGCCGTTGAAATCCGCATCCGGCGTGTAGACGAGCGCGCCGTCCGCGACCGCGACCCGGCCGTGCCCGGCCCGCGGCGCGGCCGCGCCCGTCGCGACGATCGCGAGGGGGTCCCCGTCGGGATCCCGGTCGTTGGCCAGGACATCGACCACGACCGGCCTGTCCTTGGCCGTGGTCGCGCTGTCGTCCCTCGCCTGCGGGGCGGGGTTGGTGACCCGGAGGGTGAAGCGCGTTTCGGTCTGCGCGCCGCCCGGACCGGTCGCCGTGACCACGACCCGGTAGTCGGTGAGGCCCGTGGCGCCGGAGGCAGCACGGTCGATCGTGCCCTGGATGGTGCCCGTCGCCGGATCGATGGCGAGGCCCGGCGGCAGGCCGGTGGCGCCGTAGCGCGCGGCCGGGCCGTCGGGACTGCCGCCATAGGGCAGGACCACCGCCTCGCCGTCGCTGGCGCTACGGTCGCCCAGCAGGCCGGGGGCCGGAGCCCGGACGAGGCCCGTGACCGTCACGGTGAGGATCGCCGTCGCGCTGCCGCCGTCGCCATCGTCGATCGTGTAGGCGATCTGCGTCGCGCGGGTCCGGCCCGCCGGGAGATCGTCGAAATCCGCGCCCGGGTCGAACCGGTAGCTCCCGTCGGCGAGCACCGTGAAACGGCCGCCCTCCGAGCCCGCCACCGCCCACCCGATTCCGGCGGCCGACCCGCCGACGGCGACGACCGTGAGGGGGTCGCCGTCTGGATCGCTGTCGGCCCCGTGGCCGTTATCGGCGAGCACGGAGCCGCGGATGGGCGTGCGCGCGTCGGTGGGCACGTCGTCGTTCCGCGCGATCGGCGCCGGATCGACCACCCGCCACGTGAAGCTGCGGCGCGTCGCACCGCCGTGGCCGTCCTCGGCCGTGACCGTGACGGCGTACTCGCCGTTCGTGCCGCCCCGCGACGCGGAGCGGTCGATCGCGCCGCGGACGATGCCGGTGGCGCTGTCGACGGTGAGACCGGCCGGCAGGCCGGAGACGCCGAAGGTCAGCCTGTCGCCCTCGACGTCGGAGAACGTGCGGCCGAGATCCAACCCGGCGACGCGGTCCCCGTCGAAGCCGATGATGGCCGGAAGCGTCCCGGCGCGCGGGGCGTCGTTCACGGGGGAGACCGTCAGCGCGAGGACGTCGATGTCGCTCTTCGGCCCGCCCGCGCCGGTATTGCCGTTGTCGGTGGTGACGATCGTGAGGGCATCGGGGCCGTCATGGTCGGCCGCCGGGCGATAGGTCGTGCCGTCGAGGGCGGCGTTAATCGCCGCGATGGTGCCCGTGAGGGTGACGGCGCCGGTCCCGTCATTCATCACGGTGACGCCGGTGCGCGAACCGAGGGTCAGCGTGCCGTGGAGGACGCCGAGGGTGGTGGTGACGCGGCCGTCCCGGGCATCCGGATCGGAGACCGTGACGGCATTGCCCGTCGCCGCCGAGAAGACCAGGGGCGTGTCCTCGGCGGTTGCCTGGGCTCCCGGCAGCCCGTTGACGGGGGCGTCGTTCACCGCCGCAACCTCCACGGTCGCGGTGGCGACGGCGGAGCGCAGCGCGCCGTCGCTGACGCTCACCGCGATGCTGCGGGTCAGGGTCGAGGGATCGCGCTCGGAGGAGGAGAACCGCACCCGGCCCAGCGCCGTCTGGTAGTCGGCCGTCGTCGCCGCCCCGGTCAGCGTCAGCGTGAAGGTCGCGGGATCGAAGCGCGCCACGAGGCCCGCGGGCAAGCCGCCCTCGACCGACAAGGCATCGCCGGCCTGCCCGTTGGTGATGACGGCCGTGGCCGAGGCCAGGGTCGCGCTGTCGATATCGGTCACCGACATGCCGGTGCCGACGATCGCCACGCCAGGGGCCCCCTCAGTGTAGCGGGTGGCGTAGCCGTGGGTATCGGAGAGGTCGAGGACCGGGGCGTCGTTGACCGGCCGCACCGTCACGGTCACCGTCGCGGTCTCGGTCGTCCCGCCCGCGGTCACCGTGTAGGTGAAGCGATCGGTCCCGGCGAAGTCGGCGTCCGGGGTGTAGGTGAGGGTTCCGTCGGGCTGGAATGCCACGCTGCCATGCGCGCCCTGCGAGACGGCTGTCACGGCGCGGGTCCCGTCCGCGAACGTGTCCGCCGACGCGCCGTTCGTGCCGGTGACGGCGTTGAAGGTGATCGCGGTGTCCTCGTTGGTCGCGACCGCATCCGGCACGATGTCGGCGACCGGCAGGACGGTGACGGCGATGGTGCTGGCGGCGGTCGCCCCGGCCGGATCGACGGTGACGAGGGCGATCTGCGCGGGGCCGTTGCGGTCGGCGGCCGGATCGAAGCGCAGCCCGTCGAGGGCGGCGTTGATGGCGGCGACGCTGCCCGAGACGCGGACCGCGCGATCACCGGTGCCGGTGCCCTGGAGAAAGGTCAGGCCAGCCGTGCCCGACAGGGTGAGCCGCCCCTCGGCCGAGCTCAGCGCCACGGTGAGGGTTCCGCCATCGACGTCGGCGACGCTGACGGCGTTGCCGCCGCGGGCCGAGAAGATCAGCGGAGTGTCCTCGTTCACCGCCTGCGTCGCGGCCGGCACGGTGTTGGTCGGCGCGTCGTTCACCGGATTGACGGCGATCGCGATCGTGTCGGTGTCGCTTCTCGGCCCGCCCGCCCCCGTGTTGCCGTTGTCGGTCGTCGCCATCGTCAGGATGTCGCTGCCGGCATAGTCCGCGTCGGCGCGATAGGTTGTCCCATCCAGGGCCGCGTTGACCGCGGCGAGGGTGCCGGACAGCGAGACCGAACCGGTGCCCGCCCCCGTGACCGTCACGTTGGCCGTGCCGCCGGGCGTCAGCGTGCCGTGCCGGACGTGGAGCAGCACGGTCACGGCGCCGCTCCCGGCATCGACGTCCGCGACGATGATGGCGTTGCCGGTGCGCGGGGAGAAGACGAGGCCGGTATCCTCGTCCACGGATTGCGGGCCGGGAACGCCGTTCACCGGAGCGTCGTTCACGGCGGCGACGGCGATCGCGAGGGTGTCGGTGTCGCTCTCCGGTCCGCCCGCGCCGGTATTGCCGTTGTCGGTGGTGACGATCGTGAGGGTCTCGGGGCCGTTATAGTCGGCCGCCGGGCGATAGATCGTGCCGTCGAGGGCGGCGTTAATCGCCGCGATGGTGCCCGTGAGGGTGACGGCGCCGGTCCCGTCATTCATCACGGTGACGCCGGTGCGCGAACCGAGGGTCAGCGTGCCGTGGAGGACGCCGAGGGTGGTGGTGACGCGGCCGTCCCGGGCATCCGGATCGGAGACCGTGACGGCATTGCCCGTCGCCGCCGAGAAGACCAGGGGCGTGTCCTCGGCGGTTGCCTGGGCTCCCGGCAGCCCGTTGACGGGGGCGTCGTTCACCGCCGCAACCTCCACGGTCGCGGTGGCGACGGCGGAGCGCAGCGCGCCGTCGCTGACGCTCACCGCGATGCTGCGGGTCAGGGTCGAGGGATCGCGCTCGGAGGAGGAGAACCGCACCCGGCCCAGCGCCGTCTGGTAGTCGGCCGTCGTCGCCGCCCCGGTCAGCGTCAGCGTGAAGGTCGCGGGATCGAAGCGCGCCACGAGGCCCGCGGGCAAGCCGCCCTCGACCGACAAGGCATCGCCGGCCTGCCCGTTGGTGATGACGGCCGTGGCCGAGGCCAGGGTCGCGCTGTCGATATCGGTCACCGACATGCCGGTGCCGACGATCGCCACGCCAGGGGCCCCCTCAGTGTAGCGGGTGGCGTAGCCGTGGGTATCGGAGAGGTCGAGGACCGGGGCGTCGTTGACCGGCCGCACCGTCACGGTCACCGTCGCGGTCTCGGTCGTCCCGCCCGCGGTCACCGTGTAGGTGAAGCGATCGGTCCCGGCGAAGTCGGCGTCCGGGGTGTAGGTGAGGGTTCCGTCGGGCTGGAATGCCACGCTGCCATGCGCGCCCTGCGAGATCGCGGTCACGGCGCGGGTCCCGTCGGCGAAAGTATCCGCCGACGCGCCGTTCGTGCCGGTGACGGCGTTGAAGGTGATCGCGGTGTCCTCGTTGGTCGCGACCGCATCCGGCACGATGTCGGCCACCGGCGCGATGGTGACGGCGATGGTGCTGGCGGCCATCGCCCCGGCCGGATCGACGGTGACGAGGGCGATCTGCGCGGGGCCGTTGCGGTCGGCGGCCGGATCGAAGCGCAAGCCGTCGAGGGCGGCGTTGATGGCGGCGGCGCTGCCCGAGACGCGCACCGCGCGATCACCGGTGCCGGTGCCCTGGAGAAAGGTCAGGCCGGCCGTCCTCGACAGGGTGAGTTGCCCCTCGGCCGAGCTCAGCGCCACGGTGAGGGTTCCGCCATCGACGTCGGCGACGCTGACGGCGTTGCCGCCGCGGGCCGAGAAGATCAGCGGAGTGTCCTCGTTCACCACCTGCATCGCGGCCGGCACGGTGTTGGTCGGCGCGTCGTTCACCGGATTGACGGCGATCGCGAGGGTGTCGGCATCGCTCTTCGGCCCACCCGCGCCGGTATTGCCGTTGTCGGTGGTGACGATCGTGAGGGTCTCGGGGCCGTTATAGTCGGCCGCCGGGCGATAGGTCGTGCCGTCGAGGGCGGCGTTGATCGCCGCGATGGTGCCCGTGAGGGTGACGGCGCCGGTCCCGTCGTTGGTCACGGTGACGCCGGTGCGCGAACCGAGGGTCAGCGTGCCGTGCAGGACGCCGAGGGTGGTGGTGACGCGGCCGTCCCGGGCATCGGGATCGGAGACCGTGACGGCATTGCCCGTCGCCGCCGAGAAGACCAGGGGCGTGTCCTCGGCGGTCGCCTGCGCCTCCGGCAGCCCGTTGACGGGGGCGTCGTTCACCGCCGCGACCTCCACGGTCGCGGTGACGACGGCGGAGCGCAGCGCGCCGTCGCTGACGCTTACCGCGATGCTGCGGGTGAGGGTCGAGGGAT
Source organism: Methylobacterium aquaticum (assembly GCF_016804325.1). NCBI lineage: Bacteria > Pseudomonadati > Pseudomonadota > Alphaproteobacteria > Hyphomicrobiales > Methylobacteriaceae > Methylobacterium > Methylobacterium aquaticum. The sequence goes on along the minus strand of NZ_CP043627.1, from coordinate 51,356 downwards.
CGCGCTCGGAGGAGGAGAACCGCACCCGGCCCAGCGCCGTCTGGTAGTCGGCCGTCGTCGCCGCCCCGGTCAGCGTCAGCGTGAAGGTCGCGGGATCGAAGCGCGCCACGAGGCCCGCGGGCAAGCCGCCCTCGACCGACAAGGCATCGCCGGCCTGCCCGTTGGTGATGACGGCCGTGGCCGAGGCCAGGGTCGCGCTGTCGACATCGGTCACCGACATGCCGGTGCCGACGATCGCCACGCCAGGGCCGCCCTCGGTGTAGCGTGTCGCGTAGCCGTGCGTGGCGGAGAGGTCGAGGACCGGGGCGTCGTTGATCGGCCGCACCGTCACGGTCACCGTCGCGGTCTCGGTCGTCCCGCCCGCGGTCACCGTGTAGGTGAAGCGGTCGGTCCCGGCGAAGTCGGCGTCCGGCGTGTAGGTGAGGGTTCCGTCGGGCTGGAATGCCACGCTGCCATGCGCGCCCTGCGAGACGGCTGTCACGGCGCGGGTCCCGTCGGCGAAAGTATCCGCCGACGCGCCGTTTGTGCCGGTGACGGCGTTGAAGGTGATCGCGGTATCCTCGTTCGTCGCGACCGCATCCGGCACGATGTCGGCGACCGGCAGGACGGTGACGGCGATGGTGCTGGCGGCGGTCGCCCCGGCCGGATCGACGGTGACGAGGGCGATCTGCGCGGGGCCGTTGCGATCGGCGGCCGGATCGAAGCGCAAGCCGTCGAGGGCGGCGTTGATGGCGGCGATGCTGCCCGAGACGCGCATCGCGCGGTCGCCGGTACCGGTGCCCTGGAGAAAGGTCAGGCCGGCCGTGCCCGACAGGGTGAGCCGCCCCTCGGACGAGCTCAGCGCCACGGTGAGGGTTCCGCCATCGACGTCGGCGACGCTGACGGCGTTGCCGCCGCGGGCCGAGAAGATCAGCGGAGTGTCCTCGGTCACCACCTGCATCGCGGCCGGCACGGTGTTGGTCGGCGCGTCGTTCACGGCGGTGACGGCGATCGAGAGGGTGTCGGTGTCGCTCCTCGGCCCGCCTGCTCCCGTGTTGCCGTTGTCGGTCGTGACGATCGTGAGGGTCTCGGGGCCGTTATAGTCGGCTGCCGGGCGATAGGTCGTGCCGTCGAGGGCGGCGTTGATCGCGGCGGCCGTGCCCGTGAGGGTGACGGCGCCGGTCCCGTCGTTCGTCACGGTGACGCCGGTGCGCGAACCGAGGGTGAGCGTGCCGTGCGCCACCCCGAGGGTGGTGGTGAGGGCGCCGGTTCCCGCATCCGGATCCGAGACCGTGACGGCGTTGCCGTTGCCCGCCGAGAGGACGAGGCTGGTATCCTCGGCCAGCGTCTGGCTCACCGGGAGGGTGTTCACCGGGGGAGCGTTCGCCGGGACGACGGTGACGGTCGCCGTGGCGACCGCGGAATCGACGGTGCCGTCGTTCACCGTGACGGCGATGGTGCGGTCGGCCGTCGAGGGCGCCGATCCGGTGGAGGCGTAGCGGATCTGCTGCAGGGCGGCCTGGTAGTCGGCCTTGCTGGCGGCGCCGGTCAGCGTGAGCGTGGATGTCGCGGGGTCGTAGGTCGCGACGATGCCCGCGGGCGGGGTGCCGACGAATGTGAGGCCGTCACCGGCCTGTGGGTTGGTGATGACCGCCCGGGCCGATACCATCTGGGCGTTGTCGACATCCGTGACCGCGACGCCGGTCTCGACGATGGCGATGGCAGGGCCGCCGACGCCGTAGCTCGTCCGGAACCCGGTGCCGGGCGCCGAGGCGTCGAGATCGAGGATGGGAGCCCGGTTGACCGGCCGCACCGTCACGGTCACCGCCGCGGTCTCGGTCGTCCCGCCCGCCGCGACCGTGTAGGTGAAGCGGTCGGTCCCGGCGAAGTTCGCATCGGGCGTGTAGGTGAGGGTCCCGTCCGGCTGGAACGCGACGCTGCCATGCGCGCCCTGCGTGACGGCTGTCACGGCGCGTGTCACGTCCTCGAAATTGTCCGCCGCGGCACCGTTCGTGCCGGTGACGGCGTTGACGGTGATCGCGGTGTTCTCGTTCGTCGCGACCGCATCCGGCACGATGTCGGCGACGGGCGCGATGGTGACGTCGAGGGCGCTCGCGGTCACGAAGCCCTGCCGGATCCGGATGCCGTCGATGAAGTTGCCGACGCTCTGCGAGCCGCCGGCTGCGCCGATCGACCGGAATTCGAAGCGCAGCGTGTTGCCGCTGGCGGTTCCCGCGATCGTCTCCCCGTAGGCGCCCCAGGCGGTATTGCCGTCGGAATACGTCTTGTCGAACAGCGTGGAATCGTCCGCGGTCCCGGCGACGCCGTCGGCACCGAGATCCGTGACCTTCACCTGCATGGTGTCCACGCCGGCGCGGCCACGATGGGCGAAGTCGAAGCTGAGCGTCGACCCGGCCGTCGCGTCGAACGTCTGGTAGAGCGCCGCGACCTGGTTGGCGTTGATCTCGGCGAACTGGTTGCCGTCATAGGCCGGCACGCCGCCGTAGCCGGAGCGCCAGATCTCGATCTGGTGGTCGGTGGCATCCGTCTTCCAGCCCGGAACCGACGATTCCGGGACGATCGCGTAGCCGCCGCCGATCGCCGGATCCTCGAACGAGCCGTTGGTGAAGGTGTCGGCGGGCCGGACGGGATCCCGCGTCACGAGGGAGATCCGCGCGCTGCCGTTGTAATCCGCCCTGGGGGCGAAACGCAGGCCGTCGAGCGCGGCGTCGATGTCGGCGATCGACCCCGTGAACGTCATGGCGGCGTCGTTCGCGCCGTCGCCCGCCGCGAAGGTCAGGCCGGTGAGGCGGGACAGGCTCAACAGCCCCTGATCCGCCGAGAGGGTGACGGTGAGCGGCCCGCCGTCCCGATCATCGACCCGAACCGCGTTGCCCGTCGCCGCCGAGAAGACGAGGTCGGTATCCTCGGTGGCTCCCTGGCTGGCCGGAAGGGTGTTGACCGGGGGAGCGTTCGCCGCGACGACGGTGACGGTCGCCGTGGCGACGGCGGAATCGACGGTGCCGTCGCTCACCGTGACGGCGATGCTGCGCTCGGCCGGCGAGGGAACCGGCCCGGTGGAGGCGTAGCGGATTTGCTGGAGGGCGGCCTGGTAGTCGGCGAGGCTCGCCGATCCGGTCAGCGTCAGCGTGGAGGTCGCCGGATCGTAGCTCGCGCCGAGGCCCGCCGGCAGCGTCCCGACGATGCGCAGGGTCTCCGCGCCGGTGCCGTTGGCGATGACGGCCCTGGCCGCGGTGAGGGTAGTGCCGGCGGCGGAGAGGATCGACACGTCGGCGTCGACGATGGCGACGCCCGGCGCCCGCTCGGTGTAGCGCGTGGCGTAGCCGGTTCCCGCGGCCGACGCGTCGAGGTCGAGCACGAGGGCGGGATTGTAGCCGAAATCCGGGCCGGCCAGCGTCGCGCCGACCTTGGTGTCGGCGAGGGCGCCCGAGGTCGGCGTCGTCGCCGTGGCCGTGGTGAGGCGGCCCTCAGTGTCGGTCACGCGCACGACGAACTGACCGGGGAGGAGCCCGGTGAAGCTGTAGCTGCCATCGGCCGCGGACGTGTCGGTGGCCAGGACGCGCTCCCCGGCATCGACCCGCCCGTTGCCGTTGACGTCGTCGACGAGCTGGACCGTCACGCCGCGCAGGCCCGCCTCGCCGCTGTCGGAGGTCCCGTTGGCGTTCGCGTCGCCGAACACCCGCCCGCCGATGGTCGAGGTCGGCGGTGTCCAGGAGGCCGCGTCGTTGATGGTGCCGAGCGGGGTCGAGCCGTCCGTGGTGATGGCCTTGCCGCTGCCGATTGCGGCACCGGAGGTGGGATCGAGCCGGGTGATGTTCGTCCCGAGGGTGTAGATGAAGCCGCCGGAATCGACGCCGGTCTGGACGTCGGTTCGGGTCACCGAATTGTCGAAGAGCACCTCCCTCCCGTCGCCGAGGCTGAACCGGGCGAAGGAGCCCCGGGTCAGGCTGACGAGCTGTCCGCCGGCCTGGTCGATCCCGATGTCGCCCCAGTCGTACTCGTGGTTCGCCTGGCTGCCGAAGGTCGCGCCCGATGCCACGGTGCGGCCCGACCCGGTGAAGGTCAGCCTGTAGATCTGGTCGGTGGTGCCGGAGACGTTCTCGACGGCGAGGTAGAGGGTGCCGTTCGCGAAGGCGGCGCCGGCCCCGCCCAGGCCCTGGCTGCCGGTCGTGACGCCGTGGGTCGAGAGATCGGCGTCGATCAGGATGTGCCGATCGTTCCGGAAGTCGTAGGCGAACAGCGCATTCCTGGTGGCGGCGTTCGGGCTGGCGTTGTCGACGTAGTAGATCAGCCCGTTCGCCTGGTCGACGGCGAGCGAGTTGAGGGACGCACCCAGCGTGATCCCGCCGACGCTGCCGGGAGCCTGGGTGAGTTCCGTCGCCTTTCCGGACGCGATGTCGACGCTGTAGATCCCGTGGTTCGAGACTGCGAGCAGGGCGCCGCGGCCGTTATCCGCGGCCGCCAGGAGATGATGCCAGTCGGCCTGCGCCGCCGCGTCGACGACGATGCCGGTCTCGATGGCGCCCCGATGCGTCTCGAGGGTCCAGTCGCCGCCGAGCTCGGCCGCGCCGGTGGCATCGTCCGAGGCGGCGATGTCGGCGCCGGTGGCGGAGGCGAGCAGCGCGACCGCGCGGGCACCGGCTTCGCCCGCGGCGAAGTCGCAGCCATAGATCATGAGGTCGCCGGTTGCGGTGAGCGCCTTGCCGATCACGGCGAGGTCGGCGGCGTAGCGGCCCCGGATCGTCTCGGCCGTCAGGTCTCCCGTGCCCAGGCGCAGGTCGCCGGCCGAGCCGTGCGACAGGATGTGGATGGCATCGATGCCGCTGCGTCCCTCGAGCGCCTCGGCGAGCTGATCGAAGCCGTCGCGGGCGGGATCGATCAGGATGATCTCGGCCGAGGACGGCACGCCGGCGATCAGGGTCGCCACGTCGGCCGCCCCCTCGTCGATCACGACGATCTCGTGCCGGCCGCTCGCGGTGGCGGTCTCGTGCAGCGGCGCCCCCACCGGCGCGGCGGCGCGGGCCTCGGCCGGTTCGGCGTGCCGCCCCGCCTCGTCGCCGGAGGCACGGTCGCCGTGGGCCGGGTCGTCACGAGCCGGATCGCCGTGCGATTGCGCGGCGGCCGGTGCAGCCGCCCCGTCGAAGACGAAGCGGGGTTCCAGCGCGCGGATCGCCGGACTCGTCGGCGCGCCCGTCGCGACCCGCGGCTCCGAGCCGGCCCGTGTCTTGCTCAGGACACGCGTCTCGCTCAAGCCCCGTGTCTTGCTCCGGAAACGTTCGAACATCGACACCGCTCTAAGCTCGCGACGGGACCGCATGGCGCGTTCCGCGCGGGCGAGCGTGAGCCGGCATGGTTAAGGAAGAGTGGGGCAAGCCACCCTTGTCGGCGTTCAGAAGCCGCTCTCGCGGACGAGAACGGCGGCGATCCGCCGAAACGCGTGGGCGGCGGTGCTCTCGCGACGGCCGGAGACCGTGACGAGGCCGCGCACCACGGCGGGTGTGCCGGACAGGCGCAACTCGTCGTCGGGCCGGTTCAGCACCACCGTGTACTGGGCCTCGACCGGCACCGGACCGACGCCCTTCTCCTCGCGCACGGCGACCGGACCACCCAGGGTCGAGAGCAGCGAAGGGATCTCCACGACGGCGACCGCGGCGGCGGACACCGAGGTGACGGTGACCGGGATCGAGCCGGTGGTGAGATCGTCCGGCACGAAGGTGCCGGAGGCGCCGGGATAGAGCCGCGCCATGGCGTCCTCCGGCACGAGGCCGCGCACCTGGCGGCGTCCGTTCGAGACGAGGGTCCCGAGTTCCTCGCCCCTGCCGACGAAGCGGCCGGGATGCAGGTCCGGTTCGATCTCGGCGACGATGCCGTCGAAGGCGGCGCGGATCACCAGTTCGTCGTGGCGCCGCTCCAGTCCGCGAACGGCCTCGCGCCGCGCGTTCCCCTCGCCGTCGAGGACGAGGCCGCCGGCCCGGTCCTGCGGATCGGCGGCGCGGCGATCCTGCTTCATCTCGACGAGGGCGAGGCGGATGCGCGCGGCCTCCAGATCGTGGTCGAGGGCCGGCGAGCGCAGCCGCATCAGAACCTGTCCGGCGCTGACGGACTCGCCCGGCGCGACCTCCACGGTCTCGATCCGGGAGGCGGCCACGGCCGTGAGGCGCTCGGTCCGCTCCGGCTCGGCGATGGCCGGGATCTCGACCCGGCCCGAGACCGGCAGGACGAGCAGCAGCAGAACGACGGCAAGCGCCGCCCCGGTGATGCGCACGCGCCCATTCGGGGCGATGCGGCGGCGGTTCCGCCACCAGAACAGCGTCTCGCGAACGATCGGCCGGAGGACGAACACGCCGATCTCGACGGCGAAGAGCAGCAGGCCGAGGACCTTGAAGGCCAGGGTGTAGACCATCACGGCGATGCCGGTGAACAGCACCAGCCGGTAGATCCAGACCGCCACGCCGTAGGCGATCACGCCCCAGCGCCGGCGCGGGCTCCAGCTCTCGGGGCAGGGATCGCCGAGCCCGAACAGGATCTCGCGCAACGCCCAGGTGGTGAGCGCGAAGGCGCGGGGCTGGAGGTTCGACACGCCGAACAGGTCGGCGGCGATGTAGTAGCCGTCGAAGCGCATCAGCGGGCTGAGGTTGATCGCGACGCTCATCACCCAGCCGGTCGTGGCGAGGAAGAAGGCGACGGAGCGCGCCGTCCCGTCCGGCAGGAACGACCAGGCCAGCGTCGCGAGGGCCGCCACGGCGAGTTCCACCGCGACCCCGGCGCCGTCGATGGCGATGCGCTGCCGGCGGTCGCGCAGGCGCCAGGCATCGGTGGTGTCGGTGTAGAGCACCGGCACCAGCACCATGAGGGCGACGCCCATGCTGGGGACGCGGCAGCCGTAATGGGTGGCGGTGTAGGCGTGGCCGAGTTCGTGCAGCGCCTTCACGGCGACGAGGGCGGCGAGATAGAAGACCAGACCTTCCGGCGTGAAGAACTCCAGGAACGTCGCCCGGAACGTGTCCCATTGCTGCATCGCCAGGTAGAGACCGAGCAGCCCGGCGAGCGCGATGGCCGCCAGGCTGCGCCGGTCGGCGAGGCAGCGGGCGACGGGCAGGGTGCGATCGAGGAAGCCTTGCGGCCGCACCAGGGGAATGCGGATGAACAGGTAATTGTGCAGGAGCCAGGCGCCGAGCCCGTGCCGGCGGGACGCCGCCTGCCGCACCAATGCCTGCCAGCCGCCGCGATGCGCGACGAGCCCGTTGGCCTCGCAGAAGCCGCGAAACGCCGCGACCTCGTCCGGCCCGACCGCCCGCCCGAGGGCCTCTCCGGCGGCGTCGGCGAGATCCGCAGGCGTGAGGCCGGTCCGCCAGGCCTGGAGGAAGGCGAGGCCGGTTTCGTCGATCTCGTAGTAGCGGTGCGCCAGGGGATCGTAGAGGAGCCAGGGCGCCGGGCCGCCATCGCCCGGGACCGCCCCGCGCTCGATCCGCAGATCCTCGCGCAGGGCCGTGAGCGGCTGGCCCTCCGCCGGGTCCCCGCGGGTCACAGGCCGACCTTCTGGCGCAGGAACGCGAGCGGCTTGCGCAGGAGCGTGAACCCGAACGGCACCGTCGATCCGTAGGCTTGCGCCGTTCCGCGGGCGCCGAGCCGCGGTGCCGGCGCGCCGGCCGGCAGCTTCGCGACGATGCGGTGGGCGAGCACGCCGGCCTCGGTCAAGCGCGCGACCGGCGTCACCTGGTCGATCTGCGCCTCCACCGGGTTGAGGGGATCGGTATCGAGGAAGACCCGCACCCGGCCGCCCGGAGCGAGCGCGATGGCGTCGGAGACCGGAAGGTCGATGCGGATCTCCACGTTCCCCGGGTCGGCGATCTCCAGGATGCGCTGCCCGGCGGCGACGGGCTTGCCGTACCACTCCTTGCGGTCGGCATAGACCGCGATGCCGGCGCGCTCGGCGCGAACTTGCGTCCGGGCGAAGGTCTCGCGGGCGAAATCCCGTTCGGCCACCTTCAGGGCGAGCTCGGCGCGGGCCTGCCCGATCTCGCGCCGGACCCGCTCCTCGGCATAGGCCCCCACCGTCACCTGCCGGAGGCGCGCATCGGCGACCTGGACCTCGCGCTCGGACACCGCGAGCGCGTTGCGCTGGGCGGTGTCGACGTAGCGCAGGACGAGGTCGCCCGCGGCGACGGCGGCGTTCGGCGCCGGCACGATCTCCTCGATGATGCCCTCGATCGGCGCCGCGACCACGAAGGGCCGCTCCGCCGTGATCGTCGCCGGGGCCAGCACCGTCATCGAGACCGGACAGGCGAGACCGGCGAGGACCAGTCCGGCCGCCACGAGGGCGGGCTTGCGCAGGTTTCCCGACAGGCGCGGCAGGAGCGGCGGGCGCAGCGCCAGGAGGGCATGGGCGCCGGTCTGGCCAAGCCGCAAGGCCAGGGCCGCGTCGGCCTCGTCGAAGGTCCGCTCGCGCGTCAGCAGCAGGCCGCCGACCACGCCGCCCGACCGATCGCGCAGGGGCACGAAGAGGGCGTGGCGGAAGGGATAGGTCCGGGCTTCCTCGGCCTCCGAGGTCGCGAGATCGATGCTCCGGGGTGCGGCGCGCGCCTCCCTGGGGATCGCGGCGACGGCCGCTTCGACGAAGGCGAGGAGGGGGGCGTGCCGCTCGACCTGGATCGTGCCGGACACCCGTTCGACGGTGAGACCGCCGAGGCGATCCGTCCGCAGGAGGAAGCCCTGGCGCGCCCGCACCAGCGTGACGCTCTCGTTGACGAGGGCAAGGCCGAGCGCGTCGCGGTCCGGGGCCTGGCGGAAGCTCGCCTCGACGGCGAGGAGCTGGCGCAAGCCGGCGCTCGCATCCTCAGCGCCGACCGGTTCCGGTCCCCGCGGAACCGTGCCGCCCGCGGGATGGACGTGGACGCGGCGGCCCCCGGACTCGGGCTTGGAACTGGGGTCAGGCTTGGGATTGGGCTGCGGCACGGCCATGGTGGCGGCCATGTCAGTGGGTCGGACGGTCGAAGGTGGCGTCGAGGCTCATGCCGGGCAGCACCGCCGACGTGTCGCCGGGGGCGAAGGCCGCGGTGATCCTGATCGTCTGGGAGACCGGATCGACGGCAGCCGCGGTGCGGATCACCTTGGCGGGATAGGTCTTGCCGGTCTCGTCGACCTTCACGTTGAGAGGAGCGGCGGCCCGCAGCCAGGCGAGCCAGGCCGAGGGCACGATCAGGTCGATCTCGAGGGCGGTGGCATCGACGATCCGGAGAAGCGGCTGGCCGGCCACCGGCATCTCGTATTCGCGCGCCCGCATCTCGGCGACGCGGCCCGCGAACGGCGCGACGATCCGGCAATCGCGCACCCTGACGCGCAGGGCTTCCGCGGAGGCCCGGGCCTTCTCCCATCGCGCCTTGGCGGCCTGGACCTCGATGCGCCCGATGGCGTGGCGACGGTCGAGCGCTTGCGCGTTGTCGAAGGCGATGCGGTTGACCGTGGTCTCGGCCTCGGCCGCGCGGGATTCCGCCTCGGTCCGATCGCAGTCGAAGGTGACGAGCGTATCGCCGGCGTTGAACGACGTCCCCTCGCGGAACGGCAGCGTCAGGATGCGGGCGTTGAGGTCCGTCGCGACGCTGGCATCCCGGACCGCGCGCACGACGCCGCGGATCGGAGCTTCGGGTTGAGCGAGCGCGGGCAGGGCTGCCAGGGAGAGGACGATGACGGTTGCCGCGCGCACGAACCACTCCTTGGGCGAGAAGGCGAGAGCGGCCGCAAGCGTAGGTCGGCATGGTTAAGGCATCGTGAGAGCGGGCTCGGCGAGACCCGGGCCGTCGCGGCCGAAGGCCGGCTGGTTCAATCACCGCCGCCTGCAGGTGCCGATCGGGACAGGCCCTCTCGCCGGGGCCGGTGCCGGCTACCATGCCGACGGGGCGACCCAGCCCTCGGCTTGCGCCCGATCATGCTGCCGCAGAGGGGGCGACACGGCAGGAGCACCGGTCACGGCAGGCCAACCCTTCCCCCACGCTGCGCAGGACGGACCGGGAAGATTCTCGTCGAGAGACTGTGCGAGTTGGCCGGCGGGATCGAAATCCTCGATGTCATCCCGATGATGCGTAGCGTAACCCGAAACGACATCGAGATATTTGAACCCGCATGCAGATCGATAGGTACGAATACTAGAATATTATGTGGAAAAAATAATATGTCATTGTCTTGAGAAGCGGATGGTCGATCGTCGAAAATGCGTCATCCGACCGATCCGGGATAGAACCGTCTCTCAGATCCTGTTTGACTTGCGAAAATTTACCTGCAACGAACTTTTTCCATCCCCCTCGCGACCTCATCCTGAGGTGCGACTGAAAGGAGCCTCGAAGGAGGGCTCCAGACATCTTCGCGATCCCTGGAGCCCTCCTTCGAGGTCAGTCGATTTTCAATCGACTGACACCTCAGGATGAGGTGGTGCGTGGGAGTAAGTGCGTGAGTCGATCAAACAGGCTCTTAGAAGCACGGGGCGGTTCAGCCGCTTCCTCGATCGCCGTCGCGAGGTTCCGCCCACCATCTGCGCCGAGGGCCTCGCCCGGCAGGTCTGATCGCCACGGATCCGAGCGGGAGATCAGGCCGGCGCAGCCGTCTTGCATCTCGGCAGATTTCCCCGAAGCGGTGACCGGTCCGGCACGGAAAATCTGCGGGAATGCGAGAACCCGAGCGGGCGAAGCGTCGGCCTGCCAACGCAACGCTGCCTAGAACGAGGCCGGCGTGGCCGCAGGCTCCTTGATGCCCTCGTCCGCTCCCCTGCCCCCGCCCTCCAGCGGCGCCTCAATATGGGCCGCGAAGGCCGCCTTGTGGTCGGGGTGCCAGCGCGACAGGGCCGGGCGGTTGCGAATCACGTCGTCGGCGGACCAGCGCATCCGCTTCTCGTCCATCTCCCGGGTGGTCTCGTTGTCCGGGCAGAGGATGTAGAAGTCGCCAGCCGCCATCTTGTCGAGGAGGAAATCCACGGTCTCCTCCGGCGTCCAGGCACCGGCCGGCTTCTCGGTCACGCCGCGGGCGCGGGTGAGGCCGGTATAGACGAAGCCCGGGATCAGCAGGTGGGCGGTGACGGGCGAGTGCGCCTCGCGCAGCTCGTGCGCCAGCGCCTCCGTCGTCACCTTCACGCCCGCCTTGCTGACGTTGTAGGGCGTATTGCCAGGCGGGGTGGTGATGCCCTGCTTCGAGCCGGTGACGATCACCGCGCCCGGCTGCCCCGCCTCGATCATCCCCGGCACGAAGGCCTGGATGGCGTTGATGACGCCCCACAGGTTGGTGTCGATGATGCGGTGCCAGGTCGCGGAATCGGAGGAGAAGCGCCCGCCGGCCTCGATGCCGGCATTGGCCATCAGCAGCGCGACGGATCCGAGGGATCCGGCCTCCCGGCGCAGGGCCTCCAGCGCCTCGGGCTTCGTCACGTCGGTCGGCACCGCGCGGACATCCGCCTCGCCGCCGGGAGAGGCCGCCGCGACGGCGCGGCCGGCCTGGTCCAGGGTCTCGCCGGGAAGGTCGGCCAGCACCACCCGCATGCCGGCCCGGGCGAAGGCGGTGGCGGCGGCCAGGCCGATGCCGCTCGCCGCGCCGGTGACGACCGCGACGCGGCCCTTCGCGAGTGCGGGGTGGTGGGTCATGCTGCGCTCCGCCTGTGGCTCGTGTCACGGCGGCAGGTAGGCAGGGCCGAGAGAAACGCCACCGGCGGCGGCGCAAAAATCGCCCTCGGGGCCCGAATGCATGTGGGCCGAATGTATGGGGCCCGAATGCATGGCGCCCGGCCTCCGTTGCCGGAGGCCGGGCGCCACTCTCGCTCGGCGGTGGATCCTACTCGCCCGACGGCTCGGCGGGCTTCGGGAACAGCTCGCCCGCGGGCTCGCCCTCGACCCCCTCGAACCGGGTGCGGCGGCGGCGGCGCGGACGCGGCGCCGGGGCCTCGCCCTCGGCCTCGACCGGGGTGGCGGGAGGAGCCGGCGGCGCCTCCTCGACCGGTGCGGGCGCGGGAGCGGGGGGACGCACCGGGGTGGTCAGGAAGGCCGGCAGGCCGGTCGGCTCGTCGGCGGCCAGGATCGGCTCGGAGCGGGGCTCCTCGCGGCGGCGCTCGCGGCGGAACTCGGAGCGGCCGCCCTCGCGGTAGCCCTCCTGTCTCGGAGCCTCTTGCCTCGGGCTCTCTTGCCTCGGGCTCTCTTGCCTCGGGCTCTCCTGCCGCACCGGCTCCTGACGGGGCTGCTCGGCCCGGGACAGGTCCTGTCGCTCGGAGCGATCCTGGCGATCGGGGCGATCCTGGCGGTCGGCCCGGTCCTGACGGTCAGAGCGATCTTGCCTGTCGGGACGGTCTTGCCTGTCGGGGCGATCTTGCCTGTCGGGGCGATCCTGGCGATCGGCTCGCTGCTCGACCCGCTCCTGGCGGTCGCGCTGCTGGCGCTCCTGGCGATTCTGGAACCGCTCGCGGCGCTCCTGCCGGTCGGGCCGGTCCTGACGCTGTTGATCCTGCCGTTGGTGGTCTTGCCGCGACTGGTCCTGCCGGTCGAAGCGGGACGGGCGGTCGTCGCCGCGACTGTCGTAGGGCTGCGGCTGCTGGCCGGGATCGCCGTACTCGTCGGCGGCGCCGTAGCCGGACTGGGCGTAGCCGTTGGCGCCACCGCGCTCCTGCTGCGGGTAGCCGTTCGCCGGCGCGCCCTCGTCGTCGCCGTCATCCTCGTCGTCGTAGCCCTGGCGGCCGTAATTGGCGCCGTACTGCTGACGGTACTGCTCGTTCGCCGCGGTGATGATGCGGAAATAGTGCTCGCCGTGCTGAAAGTAGTTCTCGGCCATCACGGGATCGCCGCTCGCCTGGGCGTCGCGGGCGAGCTGGGCGTATTTCTCGGCGATGTGCTGGGCGGTGCCGCGGATCTTCACGTCGGGGCCGTTCGACTCGTAGGCCCGGGTCAGCGGGTTCGGCCCCTTAGTGTTGGTGCGGTTGCGGCCACGCATACGCCTGTTCTGGTTCGGTCTCATCGGCCTCGACTGACCCTCTTCGACGACTTGAAGGGCGGGACTTCGCGCGCGCGGCGGGTCTTCGTCCGCGGAGCCGGGCGGCCTCTGCCGGGCCATGTTCCGTCTCCGCAGCGATGTCCGCCTTGCCCTGTGCGACCGCGGGCCGTCTCACGATCCGGCCATCGTCGATCCACAGATGCGGGGCACCGGACCGCCTACGCGCTCATTGGTCTGCCCGGTGGTGGAAGATCGTCCAAAGGTCCGCGCTCGATGTCGCGCCTGAGAACTGAGCCTGGCTGTGTGGTCCGGACCGTTCACGATCTGCCCCGGGACGTTAGCGGGTTCGGCCGGCTCCGCCAAGTCACCTGACGTCGATTTCGCGAACAAAGGCCACAGGAACCTCAAGAATCCCCATCAGGATCCGATCCCTGCCGTCATCACGACCACCCGGGGATGCCCGGCGAGGTCACGTCGCACCTCCGCCCGCAGATTGTGGGCGGCGGCGAGCCCTCGCAGCGCCGCCTCCTGGTCGTAGCCGATCTCGACCAGGAGATGCCCGCCCGGCGCCAGGAGGGGCGGCACCTGGGCCAGGATGGTGCGGTAGGCGTCGAGCCCGTCGGCTCCGCCATCCAGCGCCAGCCGCGGATCGTGGTCCCGCACCTCCCCGGACAGGCCGGCGATGACCGCGCTGGCGATGTAGGGCGGGTTCGCCACCACGAGGTCGAACGGCCCCATGAGGGAGGCGGCCCAGTCGCCGGCGACGAAGGCGGCCCGGTCGGCGACACCGTTGCGGGCGGCATTGGCCCGGGCGGTGCTGAGCGCGCCGGGCGAGCGGTCGAGGCCGATCCCGAAACTGTGCGGCCATTCGGTGAGAAGCGCCACCAGGATGCAGCCGGAGCCGGTCCCGAGATCGGCGATGCGGGCCGGGCCCTCGGGCCTCGAGCGGAGAGCCGCCTCGACCAGGGTCTCGGTGTCGGGACGCGGCACCAGGGTCTCGGGCGAGAGCCCGAAGGGCAGCCCCCAGAATTCCCAGGCACCGATGATCCGCGCCACCGGCTCGCCCGCCACGCGCCGGGCGAGATACGCGGTCAGAAGCGCGGCGCCCGCCTCGCCGACCGGCTCGGCCCCGCGGAGCGCCAGGTCGGTGGCGGTGATGCCCAACGCCTCCTCGACCAGGATGCGGGCATCGAGGGCAGCGGTCTCGATGCCGTGGGCCGCGAGCGCATCCGTGGCCCCGGCCCGGGCCGCGACCCGGCTCGACCCCGGGTCGATCGCGATCACGCCATCCCCTCGGCGGCCAAGAGGGCGGCCTGGTGCTCGGTGATCAGCGCGTCCACCACCTCGTCGAGGGCGGTGCCGGCGATCACCTCCTCCAGCTTGTAGAGGGTGAGGTTGATGCGGTGATCGGTGACCCGGCCTTGCGGGAAGTTGTAGGTGCGGATCCGCTCGGACCGGTCGCCGCTGCCGACCTGCGACTTGCGGTCGGCGGCCCGGGCGGCGTCCTTCTGGCTGCGCTCCTGGTCGTAGAGCTTGGCGCGCAGCAGCGCCATGGCGCGGGCGCGGTTCTTGTGCTGCGAGCGCTCTTCCTGGACGAAGATCACGATGCCGCTCGGCACGTGGGTGATGCGGATCGCCGATTCGGTCTTGTTGACGTGCTGGCCGCCGGCGCCCTGCGCCCGCATCGTGTCGATCTTCAGGTCGGATTCGTTGACCTGGATGTCGACCTCCTCCGCCTCCGGCAGCACCGCCACGGTGGCGGCGGAGGTGTGGATGCGCCCCTGCGTCTCGGTGTCGGGCACGCGCTGCACCCGGTGGGCGCCGCTCTCGAACTTCATGCGCGCGAAGACGCCGCGGCCCTTCACCTCGGCCACCACCTCGCGGTAGCCGCCCATCGTGCCGGGGCTCTCGGAGATGACCTCGACCCGCCAGCCCTTCAGGTCGGCGTAGCGCGAATACATCCGGAACAGGTCGCCGGCAAAGAGCGCCGCCTCGTCGCCGCCGGTGCCGGCGCGCACCTCGAGGATGGCGCTCTTCTCGTCGGCCGCGTCCTTGGGGAGAAGCAGGAGCTGCAGCGCCCGGGCGGCGGCGTCGCGGGCGGCCTCGGCCTCCGGCTTCTCTTCCGCGGCGAGCGCCCGCATCTCGGGGTCGCCCTCCTCGATCATCTCCTCGACGCCGCGCAGGGCGCTCTCGGCGGCCCGGAAGGCGCGGATCGCCTCGACGACGGAATCGAGCTCGGAGAGTTCGCGCGAGAGCTGCACGAAGCTCTCCGCCTCGGCCTCGCCGGCGCTCAGGGTGGCGGTGACGATGTCGTGGCGAGCCAGGATGGCGTCGAGACGGTCGGACGGGATCGAGATCATGAACGAGATATGGCCATTCGCATCGGCCGGTTCAGCCGGGGCGGCCCGCGCCCGGTGCCGGAGATGGTGCCGCGTATAGCAGGTCTGCGGGGGATGGGGAGTCGTGGCGGCTCCACGCCCCCTTGCACCATGGCAGTACGCCGTCGCCCGCCACACCCGAGCCCAGGTCCGACCGAACTGGCAAGACGCCTGCCGAGCGGTTGGGCGGGCAGAGGGAGGCGATCATGCCGAACGCAACCGTGCTCAGGAATCTGTTCGACCGCCGGGAGCGCGTCCGGCGCGAGGGCGCCGTCGACCTCGTCGAGGCCTGCGTCGTTCCGCATCACGTCCGGCACGACGGGACGGGTGACCGCACCGTCGCCCGCGGGGTTCACGGTTCGAACTGTCTTCCACGCCCCGGTCTTTGACAGGTTCCCGACAGGTTCGGCCGCTACCGCGGCTCCCAACGAATCCTGGAGGAAACCACGCCGGTCACGGACGCCCGCCTGACCGCCTCACCACGTCACCTCATGGCTCGACCGCGGATGCGGGCCCCCCGGCCCCTCGCACGAGACCCCGTCGGCCCGGACGGCAGGCCCCTCATCGCGCCGCCGCGCCCAAGGCCCGCCCTCCGAGGCGGGCCGGCAAGACCGTCATTCGACAAGAAAACCACGCAGCAACAACATCTTTCGGGAGGATCCACCGATGGCATCGGGGACCGCAGATCTCGCCAAGACCCACGACACGACGGCTCGACACACGGCCCCGGTTGCCGAGACGACGCCGCCGGATTCCAGGAAATTCTGGCCGCAGGGCTGGTGGCGTCTGATGGACGTCAAGATCGGGATCATCCCGATCCCGGTCTACCTGATCCTGGCCGCGCTCCTGACGATCCTGACCCTCGAGCGCGAGATCAAGCCCGATGCGCCGACGATGATCGCCGTCCTGGTGCTCGGCGGCTTCACCTGCGCCGAGATCGGCAAGCGGCTGCCGATCCTGCGCAACATCGGCGCCGGCGCCATCTTCGCCACCTTCATCCCCTCGGCGCTCGCCTACTACAAGCTGATCCCGCCGCAGATCGAGAAGTCGATCATCGACTTCACAAAGTTCACGAACTTCCTCTACCTCTACATCGCGGCGATCATCGTCGGCAGCATCCTCGGCATGGACCGCGGCGTGCTGATCAAGGGCTTCCTGAAGATCTTCGTGCCGCTCGGCATCGGGTCGATCGCCGCCGGCCTCGTCGGCACGCTGGTCGGGACGGCGCTGGGCTTGGGCGCCTACCACACCTTCTTCTTCATCGTCGTGCCGATCATGGCCGGCGGCGTCGGCGAGGGCGCGATCCCGCTCTCGATCGGCTATGCGGCGATCCTGGGCGCCTCCCAGGGCGACCTGTTCGCCCAGGTGCTGCCGCCGGTCATGCTCGGCAGCCTCACGGCCATCGTGTTCTCGGGCATCCTGAACTTCGTCGGCAAGAAATACCCGCACCTGACCGGCGAAGGCCGCCTGCAGCCGGGCGAGCACGACGACATGGATCCCAAGGACGAGGCGGTGACCGCCGAGAAGGGCGGCGGCGCCATGGACGTCTCGACCATCGCGGCGGCGGGGCTCACGGCGGTGACGCTCTACCTGCTCGGCGTGATGCTGCACCACGTGATCGGCCTGCCGGCCCCGGTCGCGATGCTGTTCCTGGCGGTGCTGGCGAAGCTGTCGAGCGCGGTCTCGCCGCATCTGCAGGCGGGCGGCTTCGTCGTCTACAAGTTCGTGCAGACCGGCATGACCTATCCGCTGCTCTTCGCCATCGGCGTCTCGCTGACCCCGTGGGACAAGCTGATGTCCGCCTTCACGGTCCCGAACCTGATCACCATCATCGCGACGGTGTTCACCCTGATGGCCACCGGCGCCTTCGTCGGCCGCCGCCTCGGCATGTACCCGATCGAGGCCGCGATCGTGAATGCCTGCCATTCCGGCCAGGGCGGCACCGGCGACGTCGCCATCCTCACCGCCGCCAACCGGATGCAGCTGATGCCGTTCGCCCAGATCGCGACCCGCATCGGCGGCGCCGTCACCGTCACGACGGTGCTGATCGTGATGCGGTGGATGGCCTGAACGGAACACGCCGGAGGAGGACCGGGGAGCGGGTGCGGCCCTACAGGAGGGCCGGGACCAGCACCCCGACCTCCGGCGCCCGCATCACCGCCCCCATCACCGCGACGGCGGCAGCCCCCGCCTCGCGGCAGGACGTGGCCGTTCCGGGATCGACGCCGCCAAGCGCCACGACCGGCATCACCCCCGCCGCCTCCCGCAAGACACCCACCCCGAGCGCGGGCCCGTAGCCCGGTTTGCTGGCGGTCAGGAAGATCGGGCTCAGGGTCACGTAATCCGCCCCCGCCTCCCGGGCGGCCCGCACCTCGGCGAGGGAATGGGCCGAGACGCCGAGCAGGACGCCGCGCCCGAGGCGCGCCCGAGCCGGCACCACGGCGGAAGCCTCGCCGAGCTGGACGCCCGAAGCCCCGACCCGCGCCGCCAGGTCCACGTCGCGCCCGATGGTGAGGGCGCCACCCACCCGCGCCACCTCGCCGGCCAGGGTCTCGGCCAGGGCCGCGCGCTCTTGGGCGGGCAGGTCGCGGTCGCGCAGCCAGATCCAGCGGGCGCCCGCCGCGAGGCAGGCGGCGACGCGGTCGCCCAGGGGCTCCGGGCAGCCATGCCGGTCGGTGACGACCAGCAGGCGGGCGGGCAGGCTCA
Source organism: Methylobacterium aquaticum (assembly GCF_016804325.1). Classification (NCBI taxonomy): domain Bacteria; kingdom Pseudomonadati; phylum Pseudomonadota; class Alphaproteobacteria; order Hyphomicrobiales; family Methylobacteriaceae; genus Methylobacterium; species Methylobacterium aquaticum. The sequence continues at coordinate 33,315 of NZ_CP043627.1, read as the reverse complement.
CGAGCCGACGAGGCCGAGTTGCGGGCTCGACGGCTCGGCGCGGGCGCGACGCGGAATGCGGCCGGCGAGATGCGCGAGGCGCCCGGCCTCGACGGCGTGGCGCATGGCGCGGGCCATCCGCACCGGATCGTCGGCCTTGGCGACGGCGGTGTTGAGGAGCACCGCGGCGGCTCCCAGTTCCATCGCGATCACCGCGTCGGAGGCGGTGCCGATGCCGGCATCCACGATCACCGGCACCGGCGAGCGCCGGCAGATCAGTTCGAGGTTCGCCGGATTGGCCACCCCCATGCCCGACCCGATCAGCGAGCCCATCGGCATCACCGCGGCGGCGCCGAGATCGGCGAGCCGGCTGCACACGACGGGATCGTCGTTGCAATAGGGCAGCACCGTGAAGCCGGAATCGACCAGCTGGCGGGTGGCCTCGATCGTCTCGGCGACGTCGGGATACAGCGTCTCGCGGTCGCCGATCACCTCGACCTTGATCCAGTGGGTGCCGAGCGCCTCGCGCGCCAGCTCCGCCGTCATCACGGCGTCGCGGGCGGTCTCGCAGCCGGCGGTATTGGGCAGGAAGCGTGCCCCTTTGAGCCGCGCCACCGTGTCCGAGCCATGGCCGTGGAGCGAGATGCGGCGGATCGAGACCGTCACCACCTCGGCCGCGCTCGCCCGCACCGCCTCGCTCATGATGGCTTGCGTCGGGTAGCCGGCGGTGCCGATGAGGAGGCGCGAGGACAGGGTGGTGCCGGCGATGACGAAGGGATCGTCGGGGGTGTCGGTCATGGGGTTTCTCCGGATTTCATAGATAGTTCGTACGAGCGTTTCGCCGATGTCCCACCCACGACCTCATCCTGAGGTGCGAGTGAAACGAGCCTCGAAGGAGGGCTCCAGGGATCGCAGTGCCTTCTGGAGCCCTCCTTCGAGGCTCGCATGCGCTAGCACCTCAGGATGAGGTTGGAGGGTGGGAATCACCAACAACGTCGAGCGTTGTCGGCAACTCCTGATGACCAATCGCACCTAAATCTGACTTATTCTGCACGCAGTTCCGTCTGGCCAAGTGCTTGAGGCGGTCCCAGTCACTTTGGATCAGCGCTTCCTTCTTGGCGCGGCTCCAGCCTTTGATGCGCCGTTCCATCGCGATCGCGTCCGTGATGCGCTCGAACATTTCAGCATAGACGAGTGTCACGGGCCGGCGCTCGCGCGTGTAGCCGGGATAGGTGCCGGCCTAGTGCTCGCCTAGGCGCTTGTCGAGGGTCTCACCGCGTGCCGAGCCGACGTAGTAACTCTCGTCGACGCATCGCAGGATGTAGACGAAGGCGTTCATGAAGAGATGTCTCCGCCTGCTGATTCCTAGCAACGGATACCTGATCTCCGACCCACCACCTCATCCTGAGGTGCCGCGTAGCGGCCTCGAAGGAGGGCTCCAGAAATCTCCGAGCCAGCTGGAGCCCTCCTTCGAGGTCAGTCGATCTTCGATCGACTGACACCTCAGGATGAGGTCGAGGGTGGGATGAAGAAAGCACCGGTGATGCAGCGCGACCCCATCGCACGATCTCGCAACCGCTACCCTCCCTGCATCGCCCGCACGATCTCGACGCGGTCGCCCTCCTCGAGCGCCGTGCCGGCCCAGTCGCGCTGGCGCACCACCGCGCCGTTCAGCGCGATGGCGAAGCCTTGCGGGCCGCTCAAGTCGAGGTCGGCGGTCTCGGCGCGCCAAAGGGCGTCGAGGGTGGCGGCCTCGCTCTCGCGGGGCTCGCCGTTGACGAGGAGCTTCATGCGGGGACTCCGGAAACACGGGCGAACCGGGACAGGCCAAAGGGCGCGGCCACCGGCAGCGTCTCGCCGCGCAGGATCAGGGTGGAGACGGCTTCGGCGGTGACGGGCGCCAGCAGGTAGCCGTTGCGGTGATGGCCGGCGGCCAGCACGAGGCCGGGCAGGGCCTCGCCGAGGATCGGGGCGTCGTCGTCGGAGGTCGGGCGAAAGCCGCTCCAGACCCCCGACACCCGCATCTCCTCCACCCCCGGCAAGGCGCGCCGGGCGCCCTCCAGCAGGGCGAAGACGCCGCCGGCGGTGAGGTGGGGATCGAAGCCCGTCTCCTCCACGGTGGCGCCGACGATGAGCGAGCCGTCGCCCTTCGGGGCCATGTGGACCTGCTCGGTCCAGACCACGTGCGAGAGGGAGCCGCTGCGCGGCGTCATCTGGAGCGCCATCGACTGGCCCTTCAACGGGCGCACCGGGAGCGCGAGGTCCGGCACCAGGTTCCCCTCCCCGGCCCAGGCGCCGGAGGCCAGCACCACCGTGCCGGCCCGCACCGTGCCCGCCGTGGTCTCGATGCCGGTGACCCGGCCGGCCTCGCGGGTGAGCGCGGTGACGGCGGTCTCCTCGATCAGCCGGCCGCCGGCCGCGCGGAAGGCCAAGCGCAGGGCCGCCATCACCCGGGCCGGATCGACCTGGTGGTCGTCGGGGCAGAACAGGCCCGCGGTGACGGTGGGGCGCAGGCCGGGCTCGCGGGCGCGCACCGCCGGTCCGGACAGCCACTCGACGGCGAGATGATCGCGGCGCTGCAGCTCGTGGCGGAAGCGCAGGCGCTCGACCTCGTCGCGGCCGAGCGCGATCACGAGGGTACCCTCGCGGCGGTAATCGATGGTGAGGCCGGATTCGGCTTCGAGTTCGTCGCGAAACCGGTGCCAGAGGCGCTGGCTCTCGAGGCAGAGCGGCGACAGGGCCTCGCCCCCGGGCTCGTGCTCGGCGGCCGCCGCCAGCATGCCGGTGGCGGCGAGACTCGCGCCGTCGCCGGCTCGTCCGCGCTCGATCACCGCGACGGCGAGACCGGCCCGCGCCAGGCGCCACGCGATCGACAGGCCGATCAGCCCGGCGCCGATCACCGCCGCATCGACCGGACCTTCGGCGCGCTCCGGCAAGCGGTCTCTGTCTGGGATCTCGGACGGTCCGCCTCGCCGTCCGATCGTCTGCGCGTGCACCCTCGTCTCCACGGTGGCCCGAAGAGAGTGGACGGCGCCCGATTGCCGGATGATGCGCGCTCGGATCCTGGCGGACCCTGTCCAATCCCTACGCCGGTATGAGCCGGATCAGGTTCGAAGGATTTCCGCGCCGACCGAAAAGCCGAAGGCTCTTGGTCCAGCGGTGTCTCAGCCCCTTGCCGGGGATCTCCCTGGAACGGCCGGAATGTGGCGAGCCGGCTCGCCTTCGTCAACCGCCTTCGGTCAACCGCCTTTGCCCGGACGATAGATCGCCATCTCCTCGGCGATGCCGTCGAGGGGATGGGTGCCGAGCAGTTCGGGGTCGCCCCACAGGAAGTCGACGAAGGGCTTCGACATCAGGAGCGGCTCGGACAGGACCTTGTTGAGCTTGGCCAGGCGACTGGCGAGGTTCACGTCGCGGCCGATCACCGTGAAATCGAGGCGCGCGCCGGAGCCGACATTGCCGTAGGCCGCCTCGCCGTGATGGAGCGCGATGCCGATCTCGATGCGGGTGGGGAATCGCCCGGCGCGGTTGGCCTCGTCGACCCGGCGGAGCGCGGCCTGCGCCGCCGAGAGCGCGCCCTGCGCCGCGCCGCCGAGATCGTCGCCGCTCTCGCGAAAGATCGCGAGCAGGCCGTCGCCCATGTATTTCAGCACCTCGCCGCCCTCGCTCTCGATCGGCGGCACCAGGCAGTCGAAATAGGTGTTCAGCAATTCCACCGAGGCCTCCGGGGTGAGCGCGTCGGTGAGGTGGGTGTAGCCGCGCATGTCGGCGAACAGGATCGCCGAGCGGATCCGCTCGACCTGGCCGCGGCGGATGAAGCCGGCCAGGATCGCCTGGTGCGGCCCGTCGCCGACATAGACCCTGAGCACGTGGTCGAGACGGGCGTTGAGGCCGCGCATCTCCATCACCGCCGACAGGGTCGGGATGATGAAGCGCAGGATGGCGAGGTCGTCGTCGCCGAACCCGCGCGGATCCCGGGTCGCGAAGGTGACGCCGTTCTTGGTGCCGTTGGTGAAGAACAGCGGTACGGTGATGTAATGGGTGTACCCCGCCGCCTTCAATTCCGGAATGATGCTGTAGCGATCGTCCGGGGTCTCGCGCAGGTCGAGGATCAGCCACTCGCCGGTGCCGTAGACATGGGCGAAGGGGCTGCGGGCCAGCGCCTGCTCGGTGACCTCGCCATGCGGGAAGAGGCGGAAGCTGACGCCGTCCTCCCGGGTCCAGAACCGGCCGACGCCGGAATAGTCCGAGTGCAGCGCGTCGATGGCGGTGGTGGCCCGGTCGACCGGCACGCCGAGTGCGTTCAGCCGCTCGGCCATGCCGGCCAGCAGATCGCCGGATTCCGGCAGCCGCGCGCCCTCGCTGAGCAGCCAGTCGCGGAGCGCCACGCAATCGCGAAACAGGCCGATCGGGATGTCGCTCGCCTCCGATCCATCCGCCGCGGCCGTGGGCGTCGGAGCGGGGGCGGGGCAAGGCTGGTCGGACATGGCTGATGACATGGGCGCTGCCGGGCGGGTCGGCAAGGCTTGGCCGGGGGCGACTGGCCCGCCGGCTTGGCATTTGACCCTGCGCCTGCTAGGGACGAATCCGTCGCCGGGCCCGTGTCTCGGCCGGCCGTAAGCGTCTCACGTCAAGCAACGCACTCCCCGGGTGGATTTTCGCCGGGCGGTGCGCAATGCCTCGTCCGGGCCGGACCGCCCGTTCCGAAAGACGTGCCATGCTGTCCTTAACCTCATTCCGTCGCCTGCCGGCTTCCGCCGCACCGCTCGTCACCGCGTTCCTCCTGTCGGTGATGATGACCTGCATCGTCTCAGGTCTCGCGACCCTGCTCACCCTCGGGCCGACCCCCGAGGCGCTGTGGCACTGGCCGCGGGCCTGGGGCTTCTCCTGGCTCGTCGCCTTCCCGACCCTGCTGCTCGTCCTGCCGCTGGTGCGCCGCGCCGTGGCGCGGATCGTGGCGCCGATGCCGTAACGAAGAAGGCCCGGGGGCGGTCGCCTCCCGGGCCTTCTCGTCCGATCGAATGTCGAAGCTCAGTTGTCGAGGAAGCTCCGCAGCTTCCTGGACCGGCTCGGGTGCTTGAGCTTGCGCAGGGCCTTGGCTTCGATCTGGCGGATGCGCTCGCGGGTCACCGAGAACTGTTGCCCGACCTCCTCGAGGGTGTGGTCGGTGTTCATGCCGATGCCGAAGCGCATGCGCAGCACCCGCTCCTCGCGGGGGGTGAGCGAGGCCAGCACCCGGGTGGTGGTCTCGCGCAGGTTCGACTGGATCGCCGCGTCGATCGGCAGGACGACGTTCTTGTCCTCGATGAAGTCGCCGAGGTGGGAATCCTCCTCGTCGCCGATCGGGGTTTCGAGGGAGATCGGCTCCTTGGCGATCTTGAGGACCTTGCGCACTTTCTCCAGCGGCATCGCCAGCTTCTCGGCCAGCTCCTCCGGGGTCGGCTCGCGGCCGATCTCGTGCAGCATCTGGCGCGAGGTCCGGACGATCTTGTTGATCGTCTCGATCATGTGGACCGGGATGCGGATGGTGCGGGCCTGGTCGGCGATCGAGCGGGTGATCGCCTGCCGGATCCACCAGGTCGCGTAGGTCGAGAACTTGTAGCCGCGGCGGTACTCGAACTTGTCCACGGCCTTCATCAGGCCGATATTGCCCTCCTGGATCAGGTCCAGGAATTGCAGGCCGCGGTTGGTGTATTTCTTGGCGATCGAGATCACCAGCCGCAGGTTGGCCTCGATCATCTCCTTCTTGGCCTGGCGGGCTTCGCGCTCGCCCTTCTGGACCATGTGGACGATCTTCCGGTATTCCTGGATCTCCAGGCCGGTCTCGGAAGCGAGCGAGATGATCTGCTCGCGGAGCGTCAGGATGTTGACCGCGCCGCGCTCGGTGAAGTTCTTCCAGCCCTTGCCGCCGAGCTTGGCCACCCGCTCGACCCAGTGCGGATCGAGTTCGTAGCCCTGGTAGTGGCGCAGGAACTCGTCGCGGGCGACGCCGTGGTTCTCGGCGAGGCGCATCAGGCGGCCCTCGTGCGAGATCAGGCGCTTGTTGATGTCGTAGAGCTGCTCGACCAGCGCCTCGATGCGGTTCGAGTTCAGCGACAGCGACTTCACGTCGGCGACGACGGTGTTCTTCAGCTCGGAATAGCGCTGGCCCTGCGACTCCGAGGCCGCGGCCCCTTTCAGCCGGGTCTCTGCCTGCTCGGCCTGGACCTTGCGCAGCTTGCGGTAGTTCTCGGCGATCGCGTCGAAGGTCTCGAGGACGCGCGGCTTCAGCTCGGCTTCCATCGCCGAGAGCGACACGTTGTTCTCGAGGTCGTCCTCGTCGCCCTCGCCGTCCGGCGGGGTCTCGCCCTCGGCCTCCTCGTCGCCCTCGCCTTCGACCTCGCCCTCGGCGGGGCCGGCGCGGCCGTCGGGGCCGGCATAGGTGGCCTCGAGATCGATGATGTCGCGCAGGAGCACCCGGCCGTCGACGAGCTCGTCGCGCCAGATGATGATGGCCTGGAAGGTCAGCGGGCTCTCGCACAGGCCGGCGATCATCGCCTCGCGCCCGGCCTCGATCCGCTTGGCGATCGCGATCTCGCCCTCGCGGGACAGAAGCTCGACCGAGCCCATCTCGCGCAGGTACATCCGGACCGGATCGTCGGTGCGATCCGTCGGCTCCTTGGCGGTCTCGGCGCGCAGGGCCACCGGGCGGGCGGCGGCGACCTCGGCCACCTCGCCGCCTTCGCTCGGCTCCTCCTCCTCGGCGCCTTCCTGGGCCGGGGCCTCGCCCTGCTGGTCGTCGGCCTCCTCGGCCTCGACCACGTTGACGCCCAGCTCCGACAGCTGGCCCAGCACGTCCTCGATCTGCTCGGAGGTGAACTCCTCCTGGGGCAGCACCTCGTTCAGCTCGTCGTAGGTGACATAGCCGCGCTTCTTGGCGAGCTTGATCATCCGCTTGACGGAGGCATCCGTCAGGTCGAGGAGCGGGCCGTCGGTCTGCGGCTCGGGGGCCGCCTCGGTCTCGTCTCGTTCCGTTGCCTTCGTCGCCATGCTCAGCCTATGCTTCCCGGTGTCGGCAGTGCCCGGGCGGGGGAGACTCCCGCCGTGCCGGCACCGTGATGTCTCGTCCGGCGGCGCACGAGCCGCCCCAGATCTCACGCAAATGTGCAAGCCAATCGACCGACTTGCCGTTAACTAGTCCCGACGCAAGCCGCAAGCCGCGCGTGACGCGCAACGCCGCACCAGGACGATTCCGTCACGAATCCGCGTCTTACGGTTCGGCCTCCTGGGCCTCGTCCGCCTCGGCTTCGGCGCCCGCCACCACGGAGAGGCGGGTCTTCACGTCGCGCAGCCAGGCGAAATTCGCCTCACTCTCCTCTTCCGCCAGGGCGCGTTCGGCGGCCCGGAGTTCGCTATGTAGCGTTCCGGCCTTGCGGTGCAAGATCACGGCCTGCCGAAGCGCGTCCTCCAGCCGCACCGGATCGGCATGCGGATCGAGCACCCAGCGGTCGCCGGGCCGCACCAGGCCGGCGATGCGGCCCGCCGCCGCGGCGAGCCCGGCCCGTTCCAGCCGGGCATCGAGGAAGCGCGTGTCGCTCGCCCCGCCCTCCGCCGCGAAATCGAGGAGCACGCCGCGCAACGAACGGGCATCGGCGCCCTCGAACTCGACCTCGGCCAGTTCCTCGGCCTCGCGGGCCAGCAATTCGGGATGGACCAGGAGGGCGGCGACGATCAGGGCCTCGCGCGAGGACGAGCCGCCGGAGAACAGCGACGAGCGGGCGAGCAGCGGGCTCGCCCGGGCGGTGAGCCGCGGCGAGACCGGCGCCGGCGGGGCGCCGCGGCCGCGCGGCACGAAGGGGGTGCGCTCCCGGTACGGGCGCTCGGCCCCGCCCTCCCGCCGGCCGCCGCCATTGGGGCTCGTCCCGCGCAGGCGGGCCTCGATGTCGTCGCGGTAGTAGCGCTTCAAGGTCTCGTCGCGGATGCCATTGACGATCTCGCGCAGGCGCTGGGCGAGGCCGGCCCGGCGCTCCGGCGTATCGACCGGGCTCATCTCGGTCTCGCGCGACCACAGCACGTCGACGAGCGGCCGGGCCCCGTCGAGCACCCGGTCGATGGCGCCCGGGCCCCCGGTGCGCAGAAGGTCGTCCGGGTCCTGCCCCTCGGGCATCAGGGCGAAGCGGAGCGATTTTCCCGGTTGCAGCGCCGGCAGGGCCACGTCGAGGGCGCGGTAGGCCGCGCGCCGTCCGGCGCCGTCGCCGTCGAAGCAGAGGATCGGCTCGTCGGCCATGCGCCAGAGCAGCGCGAGCTGATCCTCGGTCAGCGCCGTGCCCAGCGAGGCCACCACTTCGGGGTGCCCGGCGAGCGTCATCGCGATGGCGTCGACATAGCCCTCGACGGCGATCACCCGGCCCTTGTCGTGGGCTGCCTTGCGCGCCGCATGGTGGTTGTAGAGCATCCGCCCCTTGTGGAAGAGCGGCGTCTCGGAGGAGTTGAGGTATTTGGGCTTCGCGTCCGGGCTCATGCCGCGGCCGCCGAAGGCCACGACCTTGCCGCGCACGTCGCGGATCGGGAAGATCACCCGGTCGCGGAAGCGGTCGAACGGCACCTTGATGTCGTCGCCGGTGGTGAGCAGGTTGAGTTCCACCATCATCTCGGCCGGCACGTCCCGGGCGGCGAGGTGGTCGCGTAAGCCGTAGCGCTCGGGCGGGGCGTAGCCGAGGCGGAAGGTGCGGCCGATCTCGCCGTCGAGCCCGCGGCCGGCGAGGTAGTCGCGGGCGCGTCCCCCGGCCCGTCCGGCCAGCTGCTCCTCGAAGAAGGTGCAGGCGAGCTCCATCACCTCGAGCGCGCCGCGCCGCCGCGTCTCGCTCTCGCGCGAGGCCTCGCTCGGCGCGGGCAAGGCCACCCCGGCCTCCGAGGCCAGGCGCTCGACGGCCTCGGGGAACGAGACGCCCTCGGTCTCCATCAGGAACGTGAAGATGTCGCCGTGCTTGCCGGACGAGAAGCAGTGGTAGAACTGCTTCTGGTCGTTCACGTAGAACGAGGGCGACTTCTCGGCGTTGAACGGCGACAGGCCGCGCCATTCCCGCCCCGCCTTCTTGAGGCGCACGCGCCGCCCGACGACCTCGGAGGCCGGCAGGCGGGAGCGGATCTCTTCGAGCAGATGGGGGGGATAGCGCAAGGGTGGGATCCGATCGAGGGACCTGCCTTGTAGCGCGTCTTGGTCAGCGGAGTCCTAACGCGGTGGAATCGGGAATGACGGCGGCCATGAAGCCCCTCGCGCATGGGAACTTCGCCCTCGGACGGTGTCGGTCTGTCCGGGAAAAAGAATGGCGCGTCTCCCCTCTCCCGTGTGGGAGAGGGGTCGGGGGTGAGGGTGACACGCTTCCATGTAAAGCTCGAACCATCGTGCTGGCAGCTCAACACTCTCAGCTTTACACGGCAGCCGAGCCACCCTCACCCCTACCCCTCTCCCACTCGGGAGAGGGGATCCCGCGCTTGATTCTAGAAGGGATTCTGGAATTCGCCCCAGGACGCCAAGCCCTTAGCGTCCTCGCCCTCGCAGGCCTGCTCCTCGGCGGGGCGGCAGCAGCTGAAATTCCCCCTGCCGAACGACGCTCCGGCTTCGACGAGATGGCGCCCGAGACCCGGGCGATGCAGGCCGACGACACCGCCAATCCCGGCATGCTCTGGGTGCAGGACGGAGCCGAGCTGTTCGCCCGGGCGCCCTCTCCCGGCGCCCCGGCCTGCGCCGGTTGCCACACCGAGGCGTCCCTGCAAGGCGTGACCGCCCGCTACCCGGCCTGGGACGCGGCGACCGGCCGGCCGGTCGACATCGAGGGCCGGATCGATCTCTGTCGCACCCGCTACCAGGGTACGACGCCGCTGGCGCGGGAGGGCCGCGACCTCCTGGCGCTCACGGCGTATCTCGGCCATCTCTCCCGGGGCAGCGCCATCGCGCCCCCGGACGATGCCCGCCTCGCGCCGGCACGGGCCGAGGGACGGCGGCTGTTCACGACGCCGATGGGCCAGCTCGGCTTCTCCTGCGCCGCCTGCCACGACGAGAACCGCGGCCGGCGGCTCGGCGCGGCCACGATCCCGCAGGGGCATCCGACCGGCTATCCGCTCTACCGGCTCGAATGGCAGGATCTCGGCTCGCTGGAGCGGCGCTTTCGCAATTGCCTCACCGGCATGCGCGCCGAGCCGTTCACGCCCGGCTCGGCGGAGGCGGTGGCACTGACCCTCTACCTGATGCAGCGCGCCGCGCCCCTCGCCGTCGAGACCCCGGCCGTGCGTCCGTGACGGTGGCGGCGTGAGAGCCTCCCGTTTATCCTCCCGGCTCAGGGAGGGCAGACATGGGGAGGGCAGACATGGCGCACGACCACGATGGCCACGACCATCACGATCATCACCACGACCACGACCACGATCACCCGCACGGCAGCGAATTGTCGCCGATGGACCTGCGGGTGCGCGCCCTCGAATCGATCCTGGTCGAGAAGGGCTACGTCGATCCGGCGGCCCTCGACACCCTGATCGAGACCTATGAGACCAAGGTCGGGCCGCATAACGGCGCCCGGGTGGTGGCCCGCGCCTGGGTCGATCCCGCCTTCAAGGCCCGCCTCCTGGAGGATGGCAGCGCGGCGATGCGCGAGCTCGATGTCGGCGGGCGCGGCGGCGAGCACATGGTGGTGGTCGAGAACACGCCGGACGAGCACAACGTCGTCGTCTGCACGCTCTGCTCCTGCTATCCCTGGCCGGTGCTCGGCCTGCCGCCGGTCTGGTACAAGTCGCCGCCCTACCGCTCCCGCACCGTCATCGACCCGCGCGGGGTGCTCGCCGAGTTCGGCACGGTGCTGCCGGCCGAGACCCGGATCCGGGTCTGGGATTCGACCGCGGAGCTGCGCTACATGGTGCTGCCGATGCGCCCGCCCGGCACCGACCACCTCGACGAGGCGGCGCTCGCCGACCTCATCACCCGCGATTCGATGATCGGCACCGGGCTCCCGTTGAACCCCGACCAAGTGGTGCGCGCATGAACGGCGGACAGGATCTCGGCGGCATGCAGGGCTTCGGCCCGCTGGGGCTGGAGGCGGACGAGCCCTGGTTCCACGCTCCCTGGGAGAAGCGGGTCTTCGCCATGGCGATGGCGATGGGGCTCACCGGCACCTGGAACCTCGATGCCAGCCGCGCCGCCCGCGAATCGCTGCCGCCCGGCGAGTACCTGACCTCCAGCTATTACCGGATCTGGTTCCGGGCCCTGGAGAAGCAGGTCCGGCAGCACGGCCTCGTCGAGGCCGGCGAACTGGCGGCGGGCGCCGCCCTGACGCCGCCGGCCCCGGTCGCCCGGGTGCTCAAGGCCGAGGAGGTGGCGCCGCTGTTCTCCCGCGGCTTCCCGAGCGACCGCCCGGTGGCGACGCCCGCGCGCTTTTCCCCCGGCGACGAGGTACGGGCCAAGATCGTCAACCCGACCGGCCACACCCGCCTGCCGCGCTACGTGCGGGGCCGCACCGGCACGGTCGAGCGGGTTCATGGCGGCTTCGTCTTCCCGGATTCCAACGCCGCCTTCGCCGGCGAGGCGCCGCAATGGCTCTACACGGTGCGGTTCTCCGGAATCGAATTGTGGGGCGAGGACGCGGATCCGGGGCTCGCCGTCTCGGTCAACGCCTTCGAGAGCTACCTCGAACCCGCCCGGGTCGCCGCCGCATGAGCCGCCCGCCCGAGCCCCCGGTCTTCGCCGCCCCCTGGGAGGCGCAGACCTTCGCCCTGGTGGTGTCGCTGCACGATGCCGGCTTGTTCACCTGGTCGGACTGGGCGCAGGCGCTGGGCCGGGCCGGCGACCGCCCGGCCGATTACGCCCTGTGGCTCGACACGATCGAGACCCTGCTCGCCGAGCGCGGCCTGACCGACCCGTCAGCCCTGGCGGCGCGCCGCGCGGCCTTCGCCCGCGCGGCCGCCGCGACGCCGCACGGCCGGCCGATCCTCCTGGAGAACGATCCCGGCGCGTGACGGCCTGCGGCACCCGGTTGCGCGCCTATGTTGCAACGCAATCGGGCGCTGCCGTAAGCAGGGGCGGACCGCAAGGGAACCGTTTCGCGATGATCGACCTCCGCCTCCGCCGCAGCGTGCTCTACATGCCGGGTTCCAACCTGCGCGCCCTCGAGAAGGCCCGCAGCCTCGCGGCCGACGCGCTGATCCTCGATCTCGAGGACGCGGTCGCCCCCGACGCCAAGGACGTGGCGCGCGAGCAGGTCTGCGCCGCGGTCCGCCAAGGCGGCTACGGCGACCGCGAGCTGATCATCCGGGTCAACGCGCCGCAGACCCCCTGGGGCGAGGCCGACCTGCGCGCCGCGATCGAGGCCGGGCCCGACGCGATCCTGATGCCGAAGGTCTCCTCCCCGGCGGTGCTGGAGAACATCGCCGACCGGCTGGAGGCCCTCGACGCGCCGCCCGGCATCAAGATCTGGGCGATGATCGAGACCCCGGCGGCGATCCTCAACATCCAGGCGATCGCGGCGGCCCGGCGCAACCCGGGCACCCGGCTCGCCTGCTTCGTGCTCGGCACCAACGACCTCGCCAAGGACACCTGGACCCAGATCGTGCCCGGCCGGGCCCCGATGATGCCGTGGCTGATGACGGCGCTCGCCGGCGCCCGCTCCGAGGGCCTGACCATCCTCGACGGCGTCTACAACAACTTCTCCGACCTCGACGGCTGCCGCGAGGAATGCGAGCAGGCCCGGGTTCTCGGCTTCGACGGCAAGACGCTGATCCATCCGAGCCAGGTGGCCTTGGCCAACGCCGCCTTCGCGCCGACCGAGGACGAGGTGAGGATCGCCCGCACCGTCATCGAGATCTACGAGCGGCCCGAGAACGCCAAGCGCGGCGCGATCCAGATCAACGGCCGCATGTTCGAGCGCCAGCACATCCCGATGGCCCGCCGCTCGGTCGCCTGGGCCGAGGCGATCGCCGCCAAGGGCCAGTAATCCCCATCGGAGTCGGACGAATCATCCGGGCTTGACGCCCGGATGGTTGCAGCGCACAAATTGTTTAGGAATAATTAACGCGCGACCTCGGGGACATGCCCCGAACAGTGCGACTCTCGACGCCGGATCCCGGCGCCGACCCGGCCTTTCGACTTGCCATCTCGACTGGGCGCCCCTTCGTTTCCGGCGCCGCTCCCTCGACAGCCCTGCGACGGAGATCCCCGATGACCTGCGCGCCGCCCGCCTTCGAGACCATCTTCCGCATCCCGGGCGAGCACCGGCTGGAAAGCGCCGGAATGCTCGGCCGCGGCGGCCGGGTGTTCGGGATCTGTTGGTTCCACCAGGAATACGACCGGCTCGACCGCTTGGTGGCGCGCTACGAGACCTACGACGAGATCGGGGCGGACGGGGCGCCGCGCTGCGGCTGGCGCCGCTACGACGAGGCGGGGCGCCTCACCCTCGACCATGAAGTGGGCATGCGCTGGGCCGCCCTGGTCGAGCGCCTGTCGCGCCGCGAGGCCGAGACGGCGCTCCAGCATCCGCGGGATCACGCCGTGGACCTCGTGCCGGCGTGATGCCGATCAACGCGCCGGCTTCTTGGCCGCCTCGCCTGCGGGCGGCGTGATGCTGCCGGTCTGGGTCACCTTGTCCTTCGCCAGGTCGAGCCGCTTGTTGAGCGAGGCGAGATCGCGCTGGGTGGCGGCGAGCTGCGCCTTCGCCTTGTCGCGGGTGACGCCAAGCTGGGCGATCTCGTCCCGGGCCGCGGCGATCTTGGCCTGGCGGTCGCGCAGCTCGGCCTCGACGTCCTGGAACTGCTTGACGCGCGCGGCGAGCGTGTCGCGCTGGCCCTCGACCTCCGCCAGCTGGGTCCGGAGCGCGGCCTTGCCCGACGAGGAGATGGCGTAGGCGCCCCAGCCCGACATCGTGCCGAGGCCGAGGATGCCGGCCGCGAGGGCGGCGGGTTGGAGGCGAAACCGAAAGGTGCGCATCGGCAGTCCTCGTCAGGTACTCGTAGGGCCGCCGCGGCGGCAGAGGATGTCCCGAACCCGGGAACACGATTGCCTGCGACTATGACGGTTCTTCGTTAACGCCGCCTTGCCGCGATTCGCCGCCGAAAACCTTAACGCATCGTGACCGGCCGCGCTGTACAACCGACGACTGCGCCACCGAAGCCCAGAGCCTGTTCGACTTGCGAAAATTGAGCTGCAACCACCTTTTCCCTCCCTCTTGCAACCTCATCCTGAGGTGCGACTGAAAGGAGCCTCGAAGGAGGGCTCCAGAAGTCTCGGTGGTCTCTGGAGCCCTCCTTCGAGGTCAGTCGATTTTCAATCGACTGACACCTCAGGATGAGGTCGTGTGTGGGAGCAAGTGCTCGAGTCGATCAAACAGGCTCTCAGACTCTTCACTTTCGGTCTCGCCTGTCGGATCAAGTGACGCTGGGCGGGAACAGCGGTCTGCGGGAACGCCGACAGGGCGGAGCCGCGTGCCTCCCCATCCCAGGCCGTAGCGCGGGCCGACCGGCGGACAAGGCCGTTCGGCTCGCGAAGCGTTGACTCTCGCGCTGCGTTGCAGCATCGTATTTGCTGCGTCGCACAAATCCTCGAGGGCGGCGCGCGTAGCGACGAGCCGGAGGCCACGCCCATGAGCAGCACCCAGAAGCCCTTCGAGATCCCGACCGAGATGCGCGACTTCGCTGAGAAGGGCGTGCAGAACGCCCGTACGGCGTTCGGCACCTTCCTGGGCACCGCCCGCAAGCTCGCCGAGACCGTGCAATCCTCGACCCAGACCTCGCAGACCGGCATGGGGACGGCCGTGGCCCGCGGCTTCGAGTATACCGAGCAGCACGCCTCCGCGACCTTCGACCTCGCCGAGAAGCTCGTGCGCACCCGCGACGTCAAGGAAGCCCTGGAGCTGCAGGGCGAGTACATGCGCAACCAGATGAGCGCGCTGCAGAGCCAGGCCAAGGAATTCGCCACCCTGTCCGAGTCGATCAAGGCCGACCTGAACAAGACCCAGGCCAAGGCCTGATTCGGTTTCCGGACGATTCGTCCGGACACCGCATGATGCCGTCCGGGGTGGGGCTCGGCCTCGCCCCGCGCCGGTCGCGGACGATCGCGCCTGTCGGCCGAGGGAACGAAACCGGCGCCGCATCGCTTGGATGGCCGGCTTGGGCGTCCAGTCGGGCGCCGTCGATGGCCGCGCGGCCTCGTCCGCGCCGATCTGCCGGTGCCCCGGACGAGCCTGCCGGCGCTCCGGCTCTGCGCGTCCGCCCCCGCATCGGGTGAGGGCGGCCGCCCGCCGGGTGACGCGCCAGGGACGCGCCGCCCGCCACTCCGAGGAGGCCGAGCCCATGACCACGACGCGCCGCATCGACAAGACCCGCAGGCCGCCCCGCCGTCCCCCCGTCCGGGCGGCGGCGCGGACGGACGATCCCGCCAAATCCAGCGAGGCCGTGGCCGTCGAGGCGGCGCCCGCCGAGATCGCCGCCGCACCGCCGATGCCCGAGATCGCGGCGGCCGAGCCGCTCCTGGCCGAGATTACGGCGGCCGAGCCGCTCCTGGGGGAGCATTCCGCGGCCGAGCCGCTGCTCGCCGGAACCTCCACGGTCGCGATGCTCGCCGCCGACATTCCCGTCGCCGCTCCGGTCCTGGCCGACGCGCCCGAGCCCCTGGTCGCGTCGGACGAGGCCGAGCGGACCGGAGACGCGACGATGGCCGAGGCTTCGCCGGAGGTTGCCGCGGCCGGGACGGACCCGATGCCGGCGAGCGAGGAGCCCGCCAAGGCGCCGGTCACCGCCGCCGAGACCTTGGCCGAGGCGCCCGCGACCGAGGAGTCCGAGATCGAGGCCCCGTCATCCGAGGATCACGCGGCCGAGGCGCCCACCATGGCGGAGCCGGCAGTTCCGGAGCCGGTCGCCTCGGCCCCGCCAGCCGACGCTGCGGCGCCCGCCGAGCCGGGCCCGGGTGCCGCACCCGGGCAGGCCGGCCGGGAGGAGATCCCGCTTGCCGCCATGCAGGGCTTCATCGAGATCAACGGCCGGCTGGTGGCGTTCTTCCAGGGCGAGAGCCAGGCGGCCCTCGCCTTCTGGAAGTCCGCGTTCGCGGCCCGTTCGCCGAGCGACCTCGCGCAGCTCCAGGCCGCCGAGATGAGCCGGGCCGTCGATGCGGCGCTCGCCTGCTGGACCGACCTCGCCCGCCGGATGGGCCGTCTCCCGGCCTTCACGGCGCCCCGGGCCGACGCCGCCTGACGACGCTTCCGGGTCGGCGCCCCCATGCCGGCCCGGCCTCGCGATTTTGCAAAACGCAAAGGAGACAGGGATGTTGGACGCTTGGTACGCGACGGCGATGCTCGCGATGGAATCCCAGAAGGTCATCGAGCTGCGCATGGTCAAGATCGCCTGGGGCGGCGTTGCCGGCCAGGTCGAGGCGCAGCGGATGGTGAGCGAGAAGATCGGCGCGGCCCTCGAGGCGACCAGCACCCTGCTCGGCGGCGGCACGCCGGAGGCGGTGATCGACCGCTACCGCGAGCACGTCCGCAACAACGTCGCGCGCCTCTCCACGCCGGTCAATTGATCGCGCAGAAGCCCGCGCCCGAGCCGAAGACCCGGCCGGTGCTGCACCAGGGCCGGGCCGGGACCGGGGCGGGAGCCGGCCTCGGAGCCGGCTCGCGGACGGCGACCGGCATGGTGGTGCCGGTCGTCATCGGCTCCGGCCCGCCGGCATCGGCCGCCGCCGTCCGCAGCCGCGGCTCCTCCTCCGGGGCCGCGGGCGGCATCGCCGTCCCGGCCTGCCCCCCGCGCGACACGAAGACGATGCCGGTCCCGCCGCGCCGGCCCCGCGCCTCCGCGGGCGCGACGGCCGCCAGGATGCCGAGGACGACCAGCCCGACCGTCAGATCCGCGCGCATCGCCGTCTCCCCTCGCCGCCGCATCGCGCGGCCGGATGTGGAAGCCACGATCGCCGGCCGGCGTTAAGCCCGCCTTGCATCCGATCGGCGGCATTCGAGCGATCCGCCGGAAAATCCCCATCGGCGGTCCGATCGATCGGCGACCCCTGCGCAACCGCCGTCGCGACGAGGACAGCGCCTTCGCTCGAGCGTGCCGGAGCAAGGCGCCGCGGTCGCGGGCCGGTCACGCGCGATCCGGACGTGATCCCCCGGATCCCGCGTCATGCCGACAGTCGGACGCAGCCGACCTCGGGCCGCCGGCATCAGGCATCGAGCATCAGGACCCAGTCGTAGAAGGCGTCCCAGCCGCCGGCGGGCGGCTCCGGCTGCACGGGCCGGCCGGCCGGCGCGACGTCGGCCCGCGCCCCGGCCTTCACCTCGGCAGGGCTCATCCCGAATTCCATGCGAAAGGCGGTGGCGAAGCTCGCCGGGCTGCCATAGCCGAAGCGATAGGCGATCTCGGAGACCCGGGCGCCCTGCCCTCCTCCCTCGGCAAGCTCCCGGTAGGCGCGGGCGAGCCGGCGCCGGCGGATATACTCCGCCACGCCGCCGAGCGGCGCGAACAGGCGGTAGAGCCCGCTGCGGGACACGCCGAAGCGGTGGCAGATCCGGTCCACGCTCAGGTCGGCGGACCCGATCTCGGCATCGATGTGGCTGCGGATGGCGAGGAAGACCGGCGCGCGCTGCGAGCACCGCGCGGGTCGGCCGGCCCCGCTCGCCGCGCCCGCCGCGGACAGGAGGAGGGCCGTGGCCTGCGCGGCGGCGCGCGCCTCGGCCGGGGCTAGGCGCGGGATGGTCTCGCCGAAGGCACGCAAGTGGTCCCCGACGAGCCGTCCGAACGGCTCGGCGCCGCGCAGGACCACGCCGTGCGCCTCGTCGAGCCGCGCTCCGCCCTCCGGAAAGAGGCGGCGCGGGATGATGACGGTGACGGCGCGGTAATCGGTCGAGTCGAGGGAGAGGGGTTGCGCGAGGTCGAGGAGCGCGACGTCCCCGGGCTCCATCGGCGTCTCGCACCCGGCCGCCCGGAGCAGGGCCCGGCCCTCGATCCGGATCTGCGCCGCGACGTGATCGACACCCATGCGGGCGACGAGGCCGCGCGAGCGCTCGTTGCGCAGGCCGGATGCCGCCGTGAGGCCGACGATCGCGTTGCCGAGGTGATAGACGTCCGACCGGCCGCGGAAGTCCTGGGTGTCCTCCTTGCGGATCTCGACGTCCCAGAACGGCGCCACGGCCTCGCGCCAGGCCGGGATTGTCCGCGGCCCGGAGGTCGAGCCGCCCAGGCACAGGGTGGGGCCGCGCACGGTCATGTCAGGCTCGAGTCCGGTGCGGCCCGCCGCCCCTCGCCGCCAAGGTTGCATGCCGTCGGTGGCGACGCAAATCGATCGATCGCCCGGCAACCGCCCGGTCCGCGGCGGCGGCCGTCGGATCGCGGCACCGCATTGCCTCCAAGACCGACTGCCTCGGATGCCGATGCACCGGGCGTTTGACCCATCTCGAAGTCTCGACGCCGAGCCGGAAGCTTCACGACCAGTCGAGACCGAAATTACAGGTCGTTTTCAACGACCGTTGGGATCACGCCGCCCGGGCGCCGCGGCTGCCCCGCCCATCTTCTCGCCGATCCAGACCACGTGCCGCCCGCCGCTTCCGGCCGAGCGGACCTTGTGCTCCTCGACCGCAAAGCCGCCGCGCTGCAGCCGGGACTTGAACTTGCGGTCGGGGCTCTCCGACCACACGCCGAGCAGCCCGCCCGGGCGCAGGGCCCGGTGGGCGGTCCCTAGGCCCGCCACGTCGTAGAGCCGGTCATTGCTGCGCTGCACCAGCCCCTCGGGGCCGTTGTCGACGTCGAGCAGGATGGCGTCGTAGCGGCCGGGGCTCGCCGCGATCAGGTCGTGGACGTCGGTCTCGTGCAGCACCACCCGGGGGTCGTCGAGGCTGCCGGCGAAGATGTGTGCGAGCGGTCCCCGCGCCCAGGCGGCGACGGCCGGGATCAGCTCGGCGACGACGACCTGCGCGTCCGGCGCCAGCTCGGACAGGGCCGCCCGGAGCGTGAAGCCCATGCCGAGCCCGCCGATCAGCACCCGGGGCGCCCGGGTCTCGCGCAGGCGCCCGCAGGCGAGGCTGGCGAGCGCCCGCTCCGAGCCGCTGCGGCGGCTGTTCATCAGCTCGATCGAATCGACCACGATCGCGAACTCGTCGCCCCGGCGCATCAGGCGCAAGGAAGCGGTCTCGCCGGGGATGGCGCTGGTATCGAGGTGAACCCAGGGGATCAAGGATCGGACTCCATCGGGACCGCGCCGTGCCGGGGAGCGGTCGCGTTCCGCGGTCGGAACACGCAGTGTCGGGACGCAACGCAGGCGGGGCGGTTCCGCCGGGCATCGGCCGCTTCGTCCTGCCGACCGGACACCGGAACGGCCCCGGCTATCGCACGGGCCGGGGCGCCGCGTCGAGGGCGGCAAATGGGTGGTAGAGAGGGGCGGATTCGGCCGGCGGACAGTTTGTCCTCCGCGGGGGTTCCGTGCCATAGTTCCACGGATGAGCGACAACGAATTCTATCCCTTCACCATCGAGGTGGCCCCGCTGAGCAGCCCGAAAGGAAAATTCGGCTGGGCGATCCGCAAGCACGGCAAGCTGCTGGAGCGGTCGGACCGGCCGCACGACAGCGAGGAGCGGGCCTATGCCAGCGCCACCGCCGCCGTGGAGCGCGCCTTCCGCCCCGCGGATCCGCGCCGCCGCTAAAGCAGCGGCCGGTCGCGTTGCGACCGGATGCCGATCCGGGTTTTCGATCGTGCCGCGTCGTCCGTGACGAACCGGCCTCCGCGTCGTCGAAAAAATCCCCCGGGCCCGATATCCGGTCGAGCAAAGGCGCCGTCGCGCCGAGCGGTCCTCATGACGAATGCAGCTTGCCGGCGGCGATGAAACCGTTCATCGTCGAACGGACGATCATCGGCTGACTGTCGTGGATCCGGAAGCTCGAGCTTTCGGCTGCGCCATATCCTTTCCGATATGATCGCCAAATCTGTCCAGCGGCACCGATCGCGGGCAGAGGCGCCTCCGGCGGGTCCGCTTTCCCGCACGAGAGGATTGGCCATGGCCAAGATGTTCATCACCGGCTCGGCCCGCAGCCCGTCGAACGAAGAGTTCAAGGCGCGCATCGCGCGGCTGGCGGACATGCCGACCCATCAGGCGGCCCCGGCGGCGCGCAGGAACAAGCCCGCCAAGCCCGCCTACCAGCCCCAGCCGACCGAGGCGGACGAGCCCGACGAGCAGGCCACACCGGCCGAGCCGTCGCCGGAGGAGCCGACCGACGAGACGGACTGAGCACGCCGCGAAGCGCCCCCTTCACAGGCTTCCCGATATGTTAGACCCTGCCGGCCGGGTCTGACATACCGGTGCAGGGTGCATCGGCCCCGCGGCAGGAGAGTCTCGATGGGCTTCGTGACCACCGGCGACGGCGTGGAGATCTTTTACAAGGATTGGGGGCCGCGGGAGGCGCAGGCCATCGTGTTCCATCACGGCTGGCCGCTCTCCTCCGACGACTGGGACGCGCAGATGCTGTTCTTCCTGCAGCACGGCTACCGGGTCGTCGCCCATGATCGGCGCGGCCACGGCCGCTCGTCGCAGGCGCCCGGCGGGCACGACATGGACCATTACGCCGCGGACGCGGCGGCGGTGGTACACAGGCTCGGGCTGACGAACGCGATCCATATCGGGCATTCGACCGGCGGCGGCGAGGTCGCCCGCTACGTCGCGCGCCACGGCGAGCCGCAGGGGCGGGTCGCCAAGGCGGTCCTCGTCAGTGCCGTGCCGCCCCTGATGCTGAAGACCGGGGCCAATCCCGGCGGCCTGCCGCTCGCGGTCTTCGACGGGTTCCGCGCGGCCCTCGCCGCCAACCGGGCACAGTTCTTCCTCGATGTCGCGGCCGGGCCGTTCTACGGCTTCAACCGGCCGGGGGCGCAGGTCCAGGAGGGCGTTGTCCGCAACTGGTGGCGTCAAGGCATGATGGGCTCGGCCCTGGCCCATCACGACGGCATCAAGGCCTTCTCCGAGACCGACCAGACCGAGGATCTGCGGGCGATCTCGGTGCCGACCCTCGTGCTCCACGGCGAGGACGACCAGATCGTCCCGATCGACGCCAGCGGCCGGAAATCCGTGACGCTTCTGCGCAACGGCACGCTCAAGACCTATCCGGGGCTGCCCCACGGCATGCTCACGACCCACGCCGAGACGGTGAACGCCGATCTCCTCGCCTTCGTGACGGCCTGATCCCGCGGGCGGAAAGGACGGACCATGCCGGACACCACGACGGATCCTGCCGCGGGCGAGCCCGATTACGACCGTCTGCTGCGCGCCAACCTCGCGCGCGTCTTCAACGAGCGCGACCCGGCCGGGCGAGCCGCCGCCCTCGACGAGCTCTTCGTCGCCGAGCCGGTGATGTTCGAGCCGACGGGCCCCGTCCGGGGCCGGGCGGCGATCTCCGAGGTGGCCGGCCGGCTGCTCGATCATTTCGGACCGGGCTTCCGGTTCGTTCCCGAGGGCAGGGCCGTCGGCCATCACGGCCTCGGCACCCTGCGCTGGACGGCAGGTCCCGAGGGCGGCCCCGTCGCGGTGACCGGGATGGATGCCGCCGAGATCGTCGACGGGCGGATCGCGCGGCTCTGGGTGCTGCTCGACCCGCCGCGCGCGTGACGGCCCGGTCACGGGCAGGCGGGAGGCGGCCCGGCTCCGGGCGGCGCGGACCGCCCCGCCTCCCGCACCAGGTCGAGGAAGGCCCGGAGCGGCGCCGGCACCTGCCGGCGACCGGGATGGTAGAGGTGGAAACCCGGGAAGGGCGGACACCACGGCGAGAGCAGCCGCACCAAGCGGCCCGCCGCGAGGTCGTCGGCGACATATCCCTCGAAGACGAAGCCGATCCCGAGCCCGTCGAGGGCGGCGAGCCGGATCAGGTCCTGGTCGCCGAGGATCAAGGGGCCGTCGACCGCGACGGCTTCCGCGACGCCGTCGCGCTCCAGCTCCCAGGGGAACAGGCTGCCGCCGGGAAAGCGCTGGCGCAGGCAGGCATGCCCGGCGAGGTCCGACGGTACGGCCGGAACGCTCCGGCGCGCCAGGTAGGCGGGCGCGGCGACGACGGCGAAGCGTTGCGGCCCGCTCACCGGCACCGCCACCATGTCGAGGGCGAGGCGCTCGCCGAAGCGGATCCCGGCATCGAAGCCCTCGCCGACGATGTCGGTCAGCGCGTCGTCGCTCGCCACCTCGACGCGGATCTCCGGATACAGGGCCAGGAAGCGGGTCAGGAGCGGCATCAGCACCAGCCGGCAGGCGCTACGCGGCGCGTTGAGCCGCAAGGTGCCGGTGGGCCGCGCGGCGGACGCCCGCGCCGCCGCCACCGCCTGCGCGATGTCGTCGAGGGCGGGGCCGAGCCGCCGCAGCAGGGCGGCACCGGCCTCGGTCGGGGCGACGCTGCGGGTGGTGCGGTTGAGAAGGCGCACGCCCATCCGCTCCTCCAACCCGCGCAAGGCGTGGCTCAGCGCCGAGGGCGACAGGCCGAGTTCGGCGGCGGCGCGCCGGAAGCTGCGGTGCCGGGCCACCGCCGCGAAGGCCGCGAGGTCGGAGAGGTCGTCGCGGACCATTGGTGAGCCTGGCTCATCGGTTCATGCGGAACGGCGCAGCTTATCCGATGGGTGCCGGAGCGCCAGATCGGTGCGGTCCGCCCAGGAGTGCTGCGATGCAACGACGTTCCCTCGGCCGCTCCGGCCTCACCGTCACCGCCCCCGGCCTCGGCTGCATGGGCTTCTCGGAATTCTACGGCCCGACCGACGAGGCGGCGGCCCCCGCCGCCCTGGAGGCCGCGCTGTCCCTCGGCTACGACTTCCTCGACACCGCCGACACGTACGGCCTCGGGCGCAACGAGGAGCTGCTCGGCCGCGTGCTGAAGGGCCGCCGCGACCGGATCGTCCTGGCGACGAAGTTCGGCATCGTGCGCCGGGAGGGCTCGACCGAGCGGCGGATCGACAACAGTCCGGCCTATCTCACGGCCGCGTGCGAAGCCTCGCTGCGCCGCCTCGGCGTCGAGACCATCGACCTCTATTATTGCCATCGCCGCGACCCGTCGGTGCCGATCGACGAGATGGTCGGCGCCATGGCGCGCCTCGTCGAAGCCGGGAAGGTGCGGGCGCTCGGCCTGTCGGAGGTCTCGCCCGAGACCCTGCGGGCGGCCGATGCGGTCCACCCGATCGCCGCGGTGCAGACCGAGTATTCCCTGTGGAGCCGGGAGCCCGAAGCCGGCCTGATCGAGACCTGCCGCGATCTCGATGTCGCCCTCGTCGCCTACTCGCCGCTCGGCCGCGGCTTCCTCACCGGCGCGGTCGACGTCGAGGCCCTGGCGCCGGACGATTTTCGCCGCGGCAATCCGCGCTTCCAGGGCGAGGCCCTGGATCGGAACCGCCGCCTCGCGGACGCGCTAGGCGATTTCGCCCGCGCGCGCGGGGTCACCGCCGGGCAGGTCGCCCTGGCCTGGCTGATGACCCGCTCACCCCTCGTCGTCCCGATCCCGGGCACCCGCCGGCCCGAGCGCCTGGCCGAGAACGCGGCGGCCGCCGACCTCGCGCTCAGCCCGGCCGACATCGCCGCCCTCGATGGGCTGTTCGCCCCCGGCGCCGCGGCGGGGGCGCGCTACGCTCCGGGCGGGATGGCAGGCATCGAGAGCGCGGGCGGCTGAGCCGGTCCCGCGGCGAGAACCTGCGCCGGGGCGGGACTTCGGGCAGGCCTCGTGGGCCCAAACCCGGGGCGTGCCGACGCTGTCCGGCGGTGCGGCCCCCATCCTCGACCTCGTCCCGACATGGCGGGGCGAGGCAGAGCCGCACGGGACCGGCCCCGCCGCACCCGGAGCTTGCCAACGCTTCGTCGATCCGGGATTCTGGTATCGTCGCAAAGTGGTGTCGCGAAACCGGCCACTCCTCTTGCGAAATCTTCTCAGGGGCCCAGCCGCCGGAGGTCCGACGCCCATGAAGGTCGCCCTCGCCGTCGCCGCGCTTTCCCTCGTCCAGCCGGCCCATTCCTGGTACCCGTTCGAGTGCTGCTCGGACGAGGATTGCGAGCCGGTCACCGATGCGGTCGAGGTGCCGGGCGGCTATCGGACGCACGGGATCTTCGTGCCATCGGCGAAGGTGCGGCCGAGCCAGGACGGGCGCTATCACTGGTGCCATCGCGGCGACGCCGTCTTCTGTTTCTTCGCGCCGCTCGCGGGGTGAGGCAGGGCTGGGGGACGGGGCGCTCTTGCCGGATGGCCGGTCCGCCGGCACCAATTGGGGGCGGGCGCGTTCCGGAACGGACAGCGCACCCGAAAAAAAACGAGGAGGATGCATGACCACGCCGCCGCGGCAGAATCCCTACCTGGCGCTCGCCCTGCCCGTCGTGCTCCTGGCCGGAGCCCTGACGATCGGATTCTCGACACTCGACCACATCCGGGTCGCCCGCGCCCGCGCGCTCGCCGTCCAGATGTGGATGCAGCCGTAAGGGCTCGCGTCAAAAAAGGGACCGCGCTCCGAGGAGGCGGCCCTGAAGTCGTTTGGGTCTCGAAACCTCGGAGGAGGCCCGGCCCGCCGGCATCGCGGGGGCTGGGGGGCTGGGTACCGGAGCGGCCAACGAGCCGGGCCATGAGGTCGACCCACCCCTACGCGCGCATCAAGGCCGGCGCGCGGCGCGATTATGGCGCTTTGTGGGCATCGGCGGCCGTTTCCGGGTATTTTTGCTGTGTGGCTGCTTGTTGCCGGCTCGGTGTCTCTCCGGCGCAACCCTTGCGGGGCCGCCGGTGCCATCCCATCATGGTCGCAAGGCGGGTCGTTCGCCGGCTCGTCATCCCGCATCCGGTCCCCGGACGCGAATCACCCCGACAGGCAGGAGAGACGATGAGCGAAGGAGAGACGGCCGAAAGCTGGAACGCCAGCGCCCAGGTTGTACCGTTCCCGGTCTCGTCCCAGCGCGCTGCACCGCAGGTGTCCTTCCATCGCGACGAGCTGCGCATCATCCTGAACCTCTACGGCCGGATGGTCGCCGAGGGCGAGTGGCGGGACTACACGATGGATTTCACCCGCGAGAAGGCGGTGTTCTCGATCCATCGCCGCACCTCCGAGCGGCCGCTCTACCGCATCGAGAAGGACCCCCGCCTCGCCCGCCGCCAGGGCGCCTACGCGGTGATCGCCGAGACCGGGCGCATCCTGAAGCGCGGACACGACCTGGCGCAGGTGCTGCGGGTGCTGGAGAAGCCGCTCAGGGTGGTGTGAGGGATTAAACCGCCGCCATCCCTTGCGGATGCGGCGAGGCGGCAATCATCTACGCGGGATGCCGTCGTCGAAAACGGTTCTCGCTCTGGCACTGATTTCCCCTCCCCCCTCTGCGGGGAGGGTGCCCCACGGAGTGGGTCGGGAGAGGGGGCGACGCTTCCGGAAAGGTCGCGACCATTCTGGCAGGCTCCCACTGGATCAGCGTCGCGCTGCCCCTCTCCCGGCCTGCTGCGCAGGCCACCCCCCCGCAGAGGGGGAGGGGGAAGCCCGCGCTCAAGAAGTAATCTTCGATCAACCTCTTGGTTCGTGGTCCGTGTGGGCGGCGACCACCTCAATAATACCCGTAGCCCCGGTAATGGTGCCGGCCGTGATGATGGCCCCAGTGCCGGTGGTGATGATGGTGGTGGCCCCAGCCGTGGTGGCGGCGGTGATGCCCCCAACCTCCGTGGTGATGGTGGTGACGGCCCCAGCCGCCATGGTGGTGGCCGTGGCCCCAGCCGTGATGATGGCCGTACTGGACCTGCATCACCTCCGCGGACGGCGCCGATGCGGCACCGGGCGCGAACGGGGCCGCCTCGGCGGCACCTCCCGCGAGGAGACCGCCGGCCACCAGGGTGGCCGCCACCCAAAGCCGCTTGCCGGCCGCCAGGGGATTGCGCAACGTCAGCATGGTCGCCTCCGGTTCGTCCCGCCGCATCCTCGTGCGGCCATGGAGACGAGAGTGGCGCCGGGGACTGAACGCGGCCTGAGACGGCGGGTCGGCCTTCGTTCAGGCGACGACCGGAAATGTGCGCCCGCGCGGCGTCGCGCCCGCTTGCGCCGGACGTCCGAGGCCATCACAGTAGGCGGTCGTATGGCTCCCGTAGGGTTGATGAACACGCGCGACCTCCCACCCCTGCCCGGCGGCTCCGGTCAGGCCCGTGCCATTGCCGAGCTCAACGAGCGCTCGCGGGAAATCTTTCGCCAGATCGTCGAGAGCTACCTCGCCACCGGCGAGCCGGTGGGGTCGCGCAACCTCGCCCGCATCCTGCCGATGGCGCTCTCGCCGGCCTCGATCCGCAACGTGATGTCGGATCTCGAGCAGGCCGGGCTGATCTACGCCCCGCATACCAGCGCCGGCCGGCTTCCCACCGAGCACGGCCTGCGCTTCTTCGTCGACGCGCTGCTCGAACTCGGCGATGTCGGCCAGGAGGAGAAGGGCCGGATCGAGGCGCAGATGCGCGCCGCCGCCTCGCGCCACACCTTCGACAGCGCGCTGACCGAGGCCTCGGTGCTGCTCTCAGGGATCTCGCGCGGGGCCGGCGTCGTCGTCACCGCCAAGCAGAACCCGCGCCTGCGCCACATCGAGTTCGTCCGCCTCGATCCCGGGCGCGCCCTGGTGGTGCTGGTCTCCGACGACGGCTCGGTGGAAAACCGCCTCCTCGACCTGCCGCACGGCCTGCCGGCCGGCGCGCTCCAGGAGGCCTCGAACTTCCTCAACGCCCGCATCCGAGGTCGCACGCTCGGCGAGGTCAGGGGCGAGATCGAGGCCGCCCGGACGGCGATGAAGCAGGAGCTCGACGAATTGACCGAGCGCCTGGTCGATGCGGGCCTCGCCCGCTCGGTCGGCCCGAGCGAGGAGCGCCAGCTGATCGTGCGCGGGCAGGCCAACCTCCTCGACGACCTGCGGGCGGCTGAGGACCTGGAGCGCATCCGCCTGCTCTTCAACGACCTGGAGAGCCAGAAGGACGTGATCGACCTCCTGTCGCGCGCCGAGGGCGGCGAGGGCGTGCGGATCTTCATCGGCTCGGAGAACAAGCTGTTCTCGCTCTCCGGCTCGTCGATGATCGCCGCCCCCTTCCGGGACGGCAGCCAGACCATCGTCGGCGTCGTCGGCGTCATCGGGCCGACCCGGCTCAACTACGCCCGCATCGTCCCGATGGTCGATTTCACCGCGCGCGTCGTGTCGCGGCTGCTGGAGCGCGGGCGCGGCTGATCGGCGCCCGGAGCGCAACCGTTTTCCGGTGTGGGGAACACGGAAATCCTGCTTGTCCCCCGGATTCACAAGGGGGCCGGGCTCCGGCATGGTCCGGGGATGGTCCGTGATTCCCTCCCGGCGTGAGCGCCCCGTCCCGCCCCCTGCGCAGCCACCAGCGCAGCCTGTCCGAACTCGTGGCCTCGCTTGCCCGCGGCGAGGCCTCCGGCATCACCGACATCCTGGCGGCGGTGACGCCCGGCGGCGGCAAGTCGCTGCTGCCGGTCATCGCCGCGTCGAAGCTGATCGCGGCCGGCCTCGTCGACCGGGTGGTCTGGGTCGTGCCGCGGGATTCCCTGCGGCTGCAGGCCGAGGAAGCCTTCGCCGATCCGGCCTGGCGGGCGGCTTTGGGCCACGCGCTCTCGGTGCGGGCGGCCGACAATTCCCCCGATCCGAGCCGGGGGCTGGCCGGCTACGTCACCACCTACCAGGCGGTGGCGGCGGCGCCCGCCCTGCACCTCGCCGAGATGCGCCGCCACCGCACCCTGCTGGTCGTCGACGAGGTGCATCACCTGCCGGCCCTGTCCGACGGTGAATCGGGCAGCGAGGCGGCGGCCTGGAGCAGTGCCCTGCTGCCGCTGTTCCGCGAGGCGCGCCTGCGGCTCCTCCTGTCGGGCACCCTGGCGCGGGCGGATGGACGGCGCATCCTGTGGCTGCCCTACCGGACGGAGAACGGGGCGCAGGTGCCGGACATCGAGGCCCGGGCTGGGCGGTGATCGGCTATTCCCGCGCCGAGGCGCTCGCCGAGAAGGCGGTACTGCCGGTCAATTTCGGGGCTCTGGACGGCGAGGCGAGCTGGCTCGAGGGCGGGCGGACCAGCGGTCAGGCCCGGGTCGGCCCGCACCGGCTGTCGGGCTCGGGGCCGAGCGCGACGACCCGGCCGGCTTTGTTCACCGCCTTGCGCACGGGTTTCGCCCGCGACCTCCTGCGCGAGGCCTTCTACGCCACCCGGCGCCTGCGGGCGGAGCGCCGGCGCAAGCGCGGGCTGACCGCGACGGAGGCCGTCCGCGGCCTCGGCAAGCTCCTCGTCGTCGCGCCCGACCAGGCGAGCGCGCAGAGCTACCACGCGATGATCCAGGCCTGGATGCCGGAGGAGCAGGCGCGCCGCGACGTGCGGATCGCCACCTCGGCCGAGGCCGACGCCCATGCGGCGCTCGCCGCCTTCCGGCTCACGCCGGAGCCCGCCGTACTGGTAACCGTGGCGATGGCCTATGAGGGGCTGGACGCGCCCGAGGTCGCCGTAGTGGCTGCGCTGACGCATATCCGCTCGCGGCCCTGGCTCGAGCAGATGATCGCCCGGGCAACCCGGGTCGATCCCCATGCCGGCGACTATGCCGACCAGCACGCCCTGGTCTTCCACCCCGACGACCCGCTCTTCGCGCAGTTCCGCGCCCGGATCGAGACCGAGCAGGCGACCGCGACGCGCCCGCGCAAGCGCCCGACGGGAGCGGCCTCGCCCGAGCCGCGGCCGCTGTCCCGGGATGCCGACGAGGGCATCGTGCCGCTGGAGAGCAACGCGCTCGGCCTGCGCTACGCGATGCTGCGCCCCGGTCCGTCCATGGCGATGGCCCGTCCCGAGGCGGCGGAGGCCGCGCCGGTGCCGCCGTCGCGGGTCGAGCGGGCCCTGCGCGCCCGCGTGGCCGCCATGGTGACGGCGCAGGCGGTGGAGGACGAGGCCGAGTTGCGCGGGCGGCCCGGCGCCCCCCTGCCGCACCGCTACAACGCGGTGCTCAAGCGCCTCTTCAACAACAAGAGCCGCGCGGCGATGACGGTCGATGAGCTGGAGGCGGCCCTCGCCTGGCTGGAGCGCAACCGGCTGCAGGACCACCTGCACCTGCTGGAGGGCGATTCGCGCTATGCCTGGAGCGCCCGGCGGCGCTGGGCCGGGATGGAGCGGCGGCCGGGGTGAAGCTCAACCGATGTTGAAATTCGGTGCTCTCCCCTTCCTCTCGGGGGGGCTGGAACGCTTCACGATCGCGCGGCAATCGCGAAGCTTCTCGAAGTCTTCGAGTTCGCCGCGTTTTCTACAACGAACCGGCATCCGCTTGGTCGGAAAATGTTTCAGATCCTGTTTGACTTGCGAAAATTTAGCTGCAACGACCTTTCGCATCCCTCTCGCGACCTCATCCTGAGAGCCTGTTTGAGCAGGATTTCTATCAAATATTTGAGACAGACGGGACCATCCTACCCGCTAACCTCATCCTGAGGTGCGAACGAAGTGAGCCTCGAAGGAGGGCTCCAGGGATCGCAGAGGCTTCTGGAGCCCTCCTTCGAGGTCAGTCGATCTGCGATCGACTAACACCTCAGGATGAGGTGGAAGGGTAGGATATCTGCTGATTTTTCTCAGTTTTTGTCAAATAACGCTGCTCAAACAGGCTCTGAGGTGCGACTGAAAGGAGCCTCGAAGGAGGGCTCCAGAAGTCTTCGCGATCGCTGAAGCCCTCCTTCGAGGTCAGTCGATTTTCAATCGACTGACACCTCAGGATGAGGTCGTGTGTGGGAGTAATACCAACGGTCGTTGGAAACGACCTTTGGTTCCGTTCTCGAATTTTCGTCAAGCCTCTGGGTTGGCATAGAAAATTCGAGATGGCTCAATGGCCCGATGCGTCAGCATCTTGGGCCATTGGTATAAGTGCTTGAGTCAATCAAACAGGCTCTCAGGTGTAGGGGCGGTGTCGCTTAAAGCTGGACGGTGCCTCCTGTCCCACCTCCGACTCCTCCCCGCACGGGCTTACGGCCGTCACGGACATGATTCTGTCTGCGTGAGCTGGGCGTCGTTGCGGATGGGCGGGGACGGCCGATGCGGGGTCGGGCTCGGGCGACGTCCGATCGGAGTCGCGTGGCCGTTCGAGCGGATGGCTGCCACGGGCAGCGCAGGGCCGAGCGCGGCGAGGCGGCAGCGAGGCCGGCATGGCGGCCGCCCACCGCGGCCGGTTCTCGCCCTGCATACGCCGCGCACTAGACCGCCCCCTCCTCCCCCGGCGGCGTCACCCGCGGACGCTCGTGGTAGAGCAGGTACAGCCCCGAGGCCGCCACGATCCCGCCGCCGATCACCGTCCAACGGTCCGGCAGATGGCCGAAGATCAGGAAACCCAGCAGCACCGCCCAGAGCAGGTGGGCATAGGCGAAGGGGGCCAGCGTCGAGGCTGGGGCCCGCGGTGCGCCAGGATCAGGAGCCAGTGCCCGAGCGCGCCGAAGAAGCCGACCGAGGCGATGCCGATCCAGGTCGAGGGTTCGCCCGGCGTCTCCCACAGGAACGGCAGGACCGGCGCCGTCAGCACTGAGCCGACGAGGCCGGTATAGAACATCGTGGTCTCGGGCGGATCGTGGGCGGCGAGCATCCGCGTCACCACGATGTAGACGCCGTTGACGAGTGCCGTCACCACGGCGAGCAACGCCGCCGGATGCATCCCCGACACGCCGGGCCGGCTCACCACCAGCACGCCCGAGAAGCCGACCAGCACCGCGACCGTGCGCCGCCAGCCGACCCGCTCGCCGAGCAAGGGACCGGCGATCAGCGCCACCACGAGCGGCGAGGCGAAGGTGATCGAGGTCACCTGGGCCAGCGGCAGGTAGCGGAGCGCCACGAACGAGCACATCGTCGCCGTCACGAGGCAGAGCGAGCGCAGGACCTGCAGGCCCGGCCGGCGGTGCGCATCAGCCCGACGATGTCGCGCCGCGCGGCGAGGAACGCCGCCACGATCACGAAGCTGACGAGGTAGCGCACGGCGACGATCAGCATCGGGCTCATCGTCCCGCTCAGGAACTTCGCCGAGGCGTCGATCGAGGCGAAGCCCGCCACCGCGCTCACCATCAGGGCGATGCCGATCAGGGTCTCGTGCTGGCCCGCGCCGCGCATGCCCGCTTCCTCTCCCGTCCACTCCCTTGACTTAGAACGGAACCGAGTTCAAATCCAGAACCGCGTTCCAGATTTACGAACGTGAATGCGAGCACGACAGATGGCCGGCTCCCTGCTGCGGCGCGTCCTGGACCTGGTGGAACTCCTCGCGAACCATCCGCGCGGGCTGCCCCTCCAGACCATCGCCGAGACGCTGGATATCCCCAAGAGCGGCGCGCACCGGCTGCTCGCCGAGCTCGCCGAGCATCATTACGTCGTGCAGGACGGCGAGACCGGCCGCTACCTCCTCACCACCAAATTCGCGACGCTCGGCCTCAAGCATCTCTCGCGCACCGGCGTCGTCGACATCGCCCAGTCGGTGCTCGACCGCCTGGCGGGGCTGAGCGGCGAGCTGGCGCGCCTCGCCGTGGTCGACTACCCGCGCCTGGTCTGGGTGGCGAAGGCGCAAGGCGCCCGCACGGGCCTGCGCTACGACGGCGACATGGGCACCGAGGCCCGGCTCTCCACCACCTCGACCGGCATCGCATGGCTCGCCAGCCTCTCGGACGAGGAGGGCTTGAGCCTCGTCATGCGCCAGGGTCTCGGCGCGCCGGAGGAATGCGGCCCCAACGCGCCGCGCACGGTCGCCGCCCTGATGGCCCTGGTGAACGAGGCCGCGCCCGGGGCTATGCCTGGGTGCAGGACACCAACACGCCGGGCGCCGCCGCGATGGCGGCCAACATCGTGCATCCGCAGACCGGCCGGGCGATCGGCAATCTCAGCGTCGCCGGCCCGAGCCTGCGCCTCGGCGAGGCGCAACGCGACGCGATCGCGCCCGAGCTCATCGCGGCCGCCGCCGACCTGTCCTCGGTCGGCGCCTTCTCCGAGTATCTCGGGGCGCTCGGCGGCCGGGCCGCCGTCACGCCCGGATGACCGCCCGACATGGCTCGGCTCCCGGGACGATGGTAAGTCCCGTGGGCGCGTCGAACGACCGGGCCGCCCGAGCCACCGAGGATCAACCCTCGCACGACCCGCACGCTCCGAAAAGGAGCGCCCAGGAGGAGACGATGACCCACGCCGACAGCGAGTTCCTGCAACGGGACCGCTCGATCCACCCACCGGCCTTCACGCCGGACTACAAGACCAGCGTGCTGCGCTCGCCGCGTCGCGCCATGCTGTCGCTGCAATCCTCCCTGTCGGAGGTGACCGGCCCGACCTTCGGCCATTCCGAGCTCGGGGCCCTCGATAACGACCTGATCCTCAACTACGCCCGCGAGGGCGAGCCGATCGGCGAGCGGATCTTCGTCCACGGCCATGTCCGCGACGAGAACGGGCGCGGCATCCCCCACACCCTGGTCGAGTTCTGGCAGGCCAATGCGGGCGGGCGCTACCGCCACCGCAACGACCGCTACCTCGCGCCGATCGACCCGAATTTCGGCGGCTGCGGCCGCACGATCACCGACGAGCACGGCTTCTACTACTTCCGCACGATCAAGCCCGGGCCCTATCCCTGGCGCAACAACCTCAATTCCTGGCGCCCGGCGCATATCCACTTCTCGGTGTTCGGCTCGGGCTTCGCCCAGCGCCTCATCACCCAGATGTATTTCGAGGGCGACCCGCTGATCTGGCGCGACCCGATGGTGCTCGGCATCCCCGACCGCTCGGCCGCCGAGCGCCTGATCGCCCCCCTCGACCTCGGCGCCGCGGTGCCGCTCGACATGCTCGCCTACAAGTTCGACATCGTGCTGCGCGGCCGCCAGCAGACGCTGTTCGAGAACAAGCTTCAGGGGAACTGAGACCATGGTCCAGCCGCTTCCCGTCCGTCTCCAGGAGACGCCGTCCCAGACCGCCGGGCCCTACGTCCATATCGGGCTGATCCCGCACCAGGCCGGGTTCGACATCTTCGAGACCAACTTCACCAACGTTCTCGCCGGGCCCGACACCAAGGGCGAGCGCATCCGGATCGAGGGCCGGGTCTTCGACGGCGCCGGCTCGCTGGTGCGCGACGCCTTCCTGGAGATCTGGCAGGCCAATTCCGTGGGCCGCTACAACCACCCGGCCGACCGGCAGGAGGGCAAGCCTCTCGACGAGACGTTCCGAGGCTGGGGCCGCACCGGCTCGGACTTCGACACCGGTGTCTGGTTCTTCGACACGGTGAAGCCCGGCCCGGTCGAGGGCCGGAAGGGGCATCGCGCGATGGCGCCGCACGTCAACCTGTGGATCGCCGCCCGCGGCATCAATATCGGCCTCCAGACCCGGCTCTACTTCGCCGACGAGGCCGAGGCCAACGCCAACGACCCG